>NZ_DAISHJ010000003.1:129908-140650 GCF_036822615.1 Aggregatilinea sp.
CGAACAACTGCGTGATGTCCATCGTCGCCATCGCCAGCCCTGCCCCGTTGACCATACAGCCGATTTCGCCGTCTAACTGGATGTAGTTCAGCCCGGCGGCGCGCGCTTCCGTTTCGGCCTTCGGCTCGGCGCTGGTATCGCGCATCTCGGCCAGATCGTGGTGGCGGAACAGCGCATTGTCGTCGATGGACATCTTGCCATCGACCGCCAACAGCGTTCCGCTGCCATCGATGATCAGCGGGTTGATCTCAGCCAGCGTCGCGTCGCTGTTGACATACGCGTCATACAGCGCGCGCGCGATCTTCATGAACGGCTTCCACAGCTCGCGCGGCAGCTCGATCCCGTAGGCCAGATTGCGAATCTGGTAATCGCGCAGGCCCAGGAACGGATCGACGTGCTCGCGGATGATCTTTTCCGGCGCGGTACGGTTCACTTCTTCGATGTCCATGCCGCCCTGCGAGCTTGCCATGAGCACCGGCTTGCGCGCGGCACGGTCGTTCGTCACGCCGAGGTAGATTTCCGACTTAATATCCGAGGCGGAATCGATCAGGACTTTTAAGACTTTATGCCCCTTGATGTCCATGCCCAAGATTTCTTCGGCGCGCTGCTGGGCTTCTTCGGGCGTTTTCGCCAGCTTGACGCCGCCCGCCTTGCCACGGCCCCCGGTGAGCACCTGGGCCTTGACGACGACGGGTGTGCCTAACTCTTTTGCGATTTCGTACGCTTCTTGTGAGGAGCGAGCGACTTTTCCCTGAGGAATAGGGATTCCAAACTCCGCAAACCGTTGTTTGGACTGGTATTCATGCAGATTCACAGAGAGTGCCTCCAGTCAGTGTGCGCGGGGGAGAAACGCGCGTAGCCACAATTGAATTGTAGTATAAAAATTATACATCCGGCACTTCACCGGCCCGCCTGCCCGTGCAGCAGCCCGCGAGGTTAGATGCACCCACCGCGCGAGGCGTCTCATCCACGAGCCGGTGATCCGCCGTTTTTACTCGATCAATGCATCCCCGGCAGCACGACCGTAAACGTGCTGCCCACATCCGGAGCGGTCTCGTAACTGAAGTCCGCGCCCATCAGATCGGCCAATCCGATCACGATGGGCAGGCCCAGGCCGTGCCCCTTGAACGAGCGTACATGCTCGCTTTCGCCGCGCCAGAACAACTCGCCGATGTGAGTCTGTTCTTCCTCGTTCATCCCGATCCCGTTGTCCTGCACGGTCACTTTTACACGCCCGTCCACGCCTTCGGCCCGCACGGTAATCTGGCCGCCGTCCGGCGTATATTGCAGCGCATTGATCACCAGCTTGGTGATCATCTGGACCGCGCGCGGCGTATCGATGGTCAGCAGCGGCAGACCCTGCGGCGTGTCGAAGGTGAGCGTATGGCTGTGCTCCGCCGCCAGATCCTTCGTCGCCTTCTCGACTTCGAGCGCGATGTTTTTGTACATGTCCATCTTCGGCTCAAGCCGGATGCGACCCGAGCGCAGCTTACTGGCGTCGCTCACGTCCGTGACGAGATGCTCCATGCGGATCACGTTGGAGCGAATGACCTCCACGAACTGCTGCTGCATCTCGTTCAGATCACCTACCACGTTTTTCGCCAGCATGTCGTTATAGCCGCGAATGCTGGTCATCGGCACGCGAATCTCGTGGACCATCACCGAGACGAACTTCGCGTTTTCCGCGACGAGGTCGTCAAGCTGCTGGCGCGGGATCATCTCGCCGTCCCCCGCGTTTTCAGGCTCGGCGGACGCGGCGGCCAGCAGCGCTTCGAGCTGCTCCAGATCGGGGATCAGGTCCGGCGCGGCTTTTTGCCGTATTTCCGCCGCCAGGGCGCGCGCGGCTTCAAGGGATTCTTGTTCGGATTGACTCATGCTTTCCATCCTGTCTTCATTCGTTCAAACGCCGCTCACATCGCGCGGCGCTGAAGGGCGCCAGAACCGCTCGGCAGGTGCGCCCGCCCCCACTGCCGCCGCATACTGCCGTACGTCGTCCGCCATCGCCTCGACCCCGGCCCAAAACGTCGGGATCTGCGACACATGGCAGGCGATCGCGCGGATTTTCGTTTCAAGCACATCGCCGCTCACCGGATAGATCTCGGCGCTCGTTTCGCGGCCCAACAAAGCACGCGCGGCTTCGATCGCCCGGCTGTCGCGGACGGTGTACGGGTACTCCTCGTAAAACAGAACCGGCGCGCCAGGGTGCAGCGCCTGCCAGACCAGCGCGACATCGCGTACGGCCTGATGATCGACGTGATGCCCGGCCCCCAGCGGCGCGTACAGAACAACGTCCGGTCCCAACGCACGCGCAATCGGCTCGATGCGGGCGCGAACCGCATCATCCGGGGCGATTTCGCCAAAAAGCACGTCCAGATCGGGATACAGCAGGCGGCTATCGTCCCCCACGCGGTAGATGGCGTCCACGAGATCGCCGCAGCAGAGCGTCGCGCCCAGCACCTCCGCCGCACACGCATCCTCGATCCGCCGCCCAGGACTGGGATCGGGACCCAGATTCCACCGCAGAACATGCTCGACCACAAATTCACCCTGGGGCGTATCGGGCGGCATATTGGCGGCCATCAATGTGTAGATCTCGACCGGCTCCCCGGCCTGGGCCAGTGTGGCAATCCGACCGCCGCAGCTCAACGCGGCATCATCGGGATGAGGAGAGAGGAAAAGGTGTTTCATGGACGAAGCTGCCTCCGCTGGCAGCCGGAACGGATGGGGTACAAACACGATCTGATCACCGTCACCCGGCGACACCCCCACTGTATAAAGAAACACCCCGGACTGTCAAATCAACCGGGGTGTCAATGTCCATTCGTATGGATGTTTCGCTAGCGCTTCTTGCGGCGCTCGTACAAAAAGGTGTAAAGCGGCAGCAGCGCCGACTGGGCCGAATCGAGCACGATATCGGAGGTGCGCCGTGCCAGATAGCGCGCCCGCGCCGCCGAAAACAGGCTGTCCGCCACGCTCTCTTCGGCGGTGCCCATCTGCACGACGGCGGTCGCCCAGGTCAGGCCCGCGCCAAACGCGCACATAGCGACCGTATCGCCTTCGCGCAGGCGGCCTTCTTCGATGGCCTCGACCAGCGCCAGCGGAACCGACGCCGCAGACGTGTTGCCGTACCGATCGAGGTTCATATAAAACTTTTCGATCGGCACGCGCATCTGGCGCGCCGCGGCTTCGATGATGCGCGCGTTCGCCTGGTGCGGGATGAACAGATCGATGTCATCGGGCGTCAGCCCGGCCTGATAGACCGTGCGCTTGAGCGAGCTGGCGAGGGTGCGCACGGCAAATTTGAACACTTCCTGGCCGTCCATGCGCATGTACTGGCGGCGCTCGTCTACCGTTTGCTGCGTGACCGGCGACGTGCTGCCGCCGTCGGGCACGTAGAGCGCCATCGCGCCGGACCCGTCTGAGCCCAGCTCGGTCGCCAGCAAGCCGCCCGGCTCGTCGCTGCCCTCGACCACGGTCGCCGCTGCCGCATCACCAAACAGGATGCAAGTGCTGCGGTCGGTGAAATCGAGCGCGAAGGAAATGATCTCGACGCCTACCACAAGGATGCGATTATACAAGCCCGCGCGGATATACTGGCTGGCGGTCGTAAAGCCGTACACCCAACCGGAGCACCCCGCTACCAACGAAAATGCCCCGCATTCGGCGCCCAGCATGTGTTGGACCTGGCTGGCAACGGAAGGCAGCAAATAGTCGGGCGAAGACGTGCAGACGATGATCAGGTCAAGGTCTTTGGCGGTAATCCCGGCGACGTCCAGCGCTTCCTGCGCGGCAGCCACCGACATGCTCGACGTGGTATCCCCTTCGCCGCGAATGTGGCGCTCGCGGATACCCGTACGGGTGACGATCCATTCATCGCTGGTGTCCACCATCTGCGCGAGATCGTGATTGGTCAATACGCGCTCGGGCACGTACTTTCCCCATCCAGTGATTTTGGCGTAACGCTCGTTCATCACGAAAACTGGTCCCCCTGCTCGGACGGCTACTGTAGTACAGTGATCGGTTATGCGATGCTGGTGCGGTGACCACGCAGCTCGCCCAGCGCATCCAACAGCGGGCGGCGCGCCACCAGCACGATCCCCGCCGTCAGCGTTGCCCCGCCCAGCCCCGCCGCGATCTGAACCGGCAGCGGCAGTTGGCGAGTCCGCTCCCAGAGGGACGGTTCATCCACCAGTTGAACGTCCATCAAATGACTGCGCAATTCGCGCACGAAAATCGGAGACGGCTCAACCGGCACCAGGGTGTGGTAAAGCTGCTCGGTAAGGGCAAACAGATCCTCGGATTGATCGGGGGTGCTGTTATGCTTAAAGGGGAGGCTCCATGCAAGACCAGCCACCAGCGCGTCAGCGTAGGCGAGAAGCATGTCACCAGCATGCCGGTCAAAATGACGCTTTAAGAGTTGAGATCCCATACGCTCGATCATCCTTAGATTTCAGACTGCACTCTGTCGATAAACGTGACGCTCACAAACCAAACAGCCGCCTGCCGCCGGATTTCACATCGCTCACGTCATCATCCTCAAGAGTGCTCCTCAAGGATAACAACGTCCGGTGGTAAAGAGACTTGATCGCCCCTTCGGTCCGGTCCATGATCTTGCCGATCTCGGCGTTCGACATACGCTCGACGAACTTCAAAACCAGCAGTTCCTGGCGCTCGGCGGGCAGCTCACGAATCGATATCAACAGGCGATCGCGTTCTTCCAACGACTCGGTTGCGGCCTCCGGTCCATCTAGATGGCCGTCACTCGTCAGATAATCGTCCAGCGGCAGCACGCGCTGGCGACCCCGATCACGATGCCAGTTTGCAATCAGGTTGTGCGCGATGCGATACAGCCACGCCGAAAACGGAACTCCGCGATCGGTATAGCTGCCAATGTGTCCCAGCGCACGGAAAAACACCCGCGACGTCAGATCTTCGGCGTCGTCATGGTTGCCCGTGCGATAGTAAACATAGTTGTAGATTTTTTTAACGTAACGCTCGTATAACTCACCGAACGCAAGCGAATCGTCCTTCGCCCATTCGACTAGCTGCGCATCATCCGCGAGCGTGTAATTACGGTTCGCCAGATTGTCTGAACCAGTCATGCGTACTAACACCTCGCCCATGTAAAGGTTACGGTTGGGGGATCGCTACAGGAATGCGCCGTAATGTGCGGAGTATACCAAGCAATTTAACCATCTACGAGTGTGTGCGGGTAGCCGAAATAGCCCGGGTAGCGGTACAATGCAGGCAGATCGGGATGCCACAGAACACGGAGCACAAGAGTGACGGCGCAACCCCTCCCGGCGCGGGCCGGGCGCGTAACCATTCTGGGCGTGCCCGTGGATGCAATCACATTTGACGACCTGCTGGCAACAATCGACACGTGGATTCGAGCGGACGACGGCGCGCACCAGGTATGCACCGTCAGCCCTGAATTCGTGATGATCGCGCAGGACGATCCCGACTTTATGCGCGTGCTGCACGAGGCGGATTTGTGCGCGGCAGACGGCATCGGGCTGCTGTTCGCAGCGCGTTACCTGGGCCATCCGCTGCCGGAGCGCGTTACCGGGTCCGACGGCGTGCCGATCATCGCGGAACGCGCGGCGCGCGAAGGCTGGTCGCTGTATCTGCTGGGGGCCGCACCGGGCATCGCGGAGCGCGCCGCAGAGGTGCTCACCGCGCGCCACCCCGCGCTGCGTATCGCCGGATCGTATGCGGGCAGTCCCGCACCGGAAGAAGAAGACCAGATCGTAGAGCGCGTCAATGCCAGCGGCGCAGATATTTTGCTGGTGGCCTACGGCGCGCCGCGTCAGGACGTCTGGATCGCGCGCAACCGGGCGCGGCTGCACGTACACGCGGCGCTGGGGGTGGGCGGCACGTTCGATTTCATCGCCGGAGCGATCCCGCGCGCACCGCGCTGGATGCAAAAACTGGCGCTGGAGTGGTTATTCCGGCTGATCATTCAGCCGTGGCGCTGGCGGCGAATGCTGCGTCTGCCGCGCTTCGTATGGGGGGTGCTGCGCTACGGTAAAAACGCGGCACAGAAGGAGACGCCAGCTTGACGGTCTACATTGACGTATCGGCAGCCGTGAACAGCCGGGCAGGTCTGGGACGCTATGCGCGCTCGCTGACCGACGCACTTCTGCAAGAAATGCCCAACGCTCCTACGCTGTTTTACAACCGGACGCCCCAGGCCCACATTCCCGACCAGTGGACGCACGTGCCGCAGCGGTCGATTCGGATGGCCTATAAGCCGTGGCGCATGATGGTCTGGCAGGGCCAACTCACGCATGCGTCGTTCCAGCGGCTCGTGCCGGGCGTGCAGGTTTTCCACGCCACGGAACACCTGTTGATGCCGTTGGGCGACGTCCCCACGGTCATGACCGTGCACGACCTGATCTACAAGCTGTTTCCCCAGCATCACAAGCGCCTGAACTACTACTTTCTCAACGCGGCGATGCCGCTGTTCGTCAAGCGCGCCAATGCGATCATTACCGTGTCGCAGGCCACCAAAAACGACCTGATGCGCTACTACGGCACGCCCGATCAAAAAATCACGGTCGTGCACGAAGCGGCCTCCCCCAACTTCCGCGTCGTGTCGCCCGGCGAAGTCGCCCGCGTCCGGCAGAAATACGATCTACCCGCGCAGTATATGCTGGTCGTAGGAACGGTCGAGCCGCGCAAGAACCTGTCCCGGCTGGTCGAAGTACTGGCCCGGCTGCGGCGCGACTTCCCCGACCTGCAGCTGGTGGTCGTTGGCGCGAAGGGCTGGCTCTACGAGGATTTCTTCAAGCGCATTCAGGAACTCAACCTGACCGACGCGGTGAACGTTCTGGGCTACGTGCCCGACGAGGATCTGCCGGGCGTGTTCCGCGCCGCGGTGGTCTACGTGATGGCCTCGGTGTACGAGGGCGCGGGCCTGCCGGTCCTCGAAGCGATGGCGTGCGGCGTGCCAGTCGCCAGCAGCCGCGAATCCAGCCTGCCGGAGCTGGGCGCAGACGTGCCGCACTACTTCAACCCCCACGACGTGAACAATATGACCGAAGTGCTGGGCATCGTGCTGAGCGACGCGCGACTGCGGGCCGAGATGGCCGCCGCCGGACCGGAACGCGCGGCACGGTTCTCGTGGAAGCGCGCGGCGGTCGAAACGCTGAGGGTGTACCGCAAGCTGGTCCAGTAACCAACGAGGGGCAAGCGATGTTTGTGCGCGACGTGATGACGTCCAATCCGGCAACCGTCCGGCCTGAGGATACGCTGCGGACGGCCACAGAACGCATGCATGAGATCGGCTGCCGGCGGCTCCCGGTCGTGGACAGCCAGGGCCGGGTGTGCGGCATCATCACCGACCGGGACCTGCGGCTGGCGGCGAATTCGCCGCTTGTCCTGCGCGAACGGTGGCAGGACGACATGCTGCTGGATCACACGGAAGTGAATGCGTGCATGTCCCCCGATCCGGTCTGCGTGGCGCCCGATCTCCCGGTGGAAGACGCGATCGATCTGCTGCTGGAGCACCGCATCAGCGGCCTGCCGGTGGTGGAGCGCGGTGAACTGGTCGGCGTGATCACGGTGACGGATCTGATCCGCGCGCTGGCGGACCTGCTGCGCGCCCCTTAAAGACTCCGAGCCGCCCTGTTGCACGGGGCATGTTCCGAGCCATCATCGACGGGCAGCGTGAAGATGAAGGCTGCGCCTCCCGCCGGATTGTCCTCGATCCAGATGCGTCCGCCGTGTGCTTCGATCACCATCTTGCAGAAGGTCAGCCCGATCCCCGACCCATGACGCCGCGCGACGCCTGGCCCCTGGCTGAACAGATCGAATACACGCTGCTTGTCGTCATCGGGGATGCCCGGCCCGGAATCGCGCACTTCAACGCGCACCATCGATCCCTCGTCTCGCGCGACGATCGTGACCAGCCCTTCGCCCGGCGTAAACTTCAGCGCGTTGTCGAGCAGATTCAAAAATACGCGCTCGATCAGATCGGTATCGATGCTGACAGGCGGCAAATCGGGGGGCATCGCCAGCCGCATCTCGATGCGCATCTCATCGGCCACAAGGCGCACACTATCCATCGCGGCGCTCGCCACCGCCGACAATATCGACGGCTCGCAGCACAGGTCCACGCCGCCGTTCTGGAACTTCGTGACGTCCAACAGCGAGTTCACCAGCGTCATCAACTTGTTCAGAGCGCTCTGTGACATCGCCGTCGTGTTGCTGACCGCCTGACTCACCGGATCGTCGCCGGATGCAATTTCGCTCAACAGCTTGAAACCCGTGTTGATCGCCGTCAACGGCCCGCGCAGATCGTGCACGATCATGCTGTAGAGCGCTTCGCGCCGCTGGCGCATCCCCTGCTCCGGCGTGACATCCACGAACGTGAGCAGCAGGCCAGTCAGTTCTCCCGCGTCGCCCAGAACCGGCGCCAGGGTCCGCCCCAGAGGATAATGCCGGACGCCGCAGGGTTCCATCAGGGCGCGGTCCTCCTGGAACCGGATTGCTTCTCCGCGTCCCAAACGCAGATCCAGCGCCAGCGAACCCAGCGTATCCGGCGTAAACCCGAGCCGCTCGGCAAATTGCAGCGACGGATCTTCGAGGAGCGACTCCACGCTGCGACCGACCACCTGCTCAAGCGTAATGCCCAACAGGTGTTCGATAGCCGGATTCGCAAGGGCAACACACCCGCCCCGATCGATCAAGATCAGCGCGTCGTGTGTGCTTTTGAAAGCCGCCTGAAGAAATGAGTGCGAAGGAGCTGCGGGAGCATCAGACAGTACGGCAGTTGAGAACCGCTCGTGCGGAGCTGTCATGGTCAACGCAACCACCAATCCTACACAGAAGCCAACCCATCCATACCGCCATGAAGATTGCAGCGGACTACCACAAATGAATCCTACTACCAGTACGACGAGTATTGCTGCGATAATTGCCCGCCGCCTGCGCAACGGTTTCGGCTGGTTCGTCATCGGCTCCGATCCATGTTCACCCGGCGGACACCCACCACAGAGAGTAAGCAGGCCGCAGCCTATTTTGGTAGAAAAGCTTTACCCGTTCAATACACTCGCTTCTGCGGCGGTTGGCAGCGAAAAACAAAACGCCGCGCCGCCGCCAGGTGCCTCTTCAATCCAGATACGTCCCCCATGCGCCTCGACTGCCAGCTTACAGAAGGTCAGGCCAAGGCCAAACCCCTTGGGACCGCGCGCGGGGCGGCGTCCCAACTGCACGAACTTATCGAAGATGCGCTCGCGCTCGGCAACGGGAATACCGGGGCCGGTATCCAGCACGGAGACAATGATCTTGCCGGTTTCTGGCATAGCGCTGGCGCGCACCGTAATCATACCCCCCGCCGGGGTATGTCGCAGCCCATTGTCGAGCAAATTCACCAGCACTCGCCGGATCTTTTCAGCGTCAACGCCCGTGTGTGGCAGGTCCTCCGGCACATCGATCGCCAGCTCGATGTGCGCGCTGTACGCCAGGCTGAGAATCGAGGTGCACGCGTCGTCAATGATCGGCGGCAGCGCCTGCGTCAAGCGGTTGAGACCCATTCCATTTTGATCGATACGGGCCAGATCGAGCATGGATTCGATCAGGTTGAGCATCCCGGTGCTGCTGTTGCGGGCGATCTGAAGCACTTCATCATACGGCGCGGGATCGATCGATGCTTCAACGAGCAAATCGTGCAGCATAGTCAGGCTGCCGACGATAGCCGTCAGCGGGCTGCGCAGATCGTGAATCATCATGTGATTCATCTCTTCGCGCATGTGAGCCTGCTGGCACTGCTCCGTGATATCGCACCACGTCAGCATCCAGCCCATCGCGCTGCCGTCACGGGCATGGACGGGCTTCCCCTGTTCGTCGATGGTTCGCGTCAAGCCGCCCACATGCTGCTCAAACACCCGGTGAGTTTTTTCGCCGCGCGCGCAGTTCGCCTGCGACAGCATATCGCGCAGCAGCTCAGGCGTCAGGCCGGACACCTGCGTCACATGAGCCCATCCCCGGTCGTGCACCCAGGCAAAGATGCTGCGCCCCACGTAGGCGCGCATCGACTCGCCCAGGAACGCGTCCGCCGCCGCATTGGTGTAGAGCAGCCGTCCGCTCACCCCAAACATCAGCATACCGTCCTGGCACGCATCCAACATGGCTTGCGCCACGTTTTCCTGCGGCTCCAACACACCAGGGGGCAAGTCGGCAGGGCTGGGAATGGTAGCGCGTTCGCCGGGATCTGGAGCAGGAGAGATAACCAGTGTGTTCGTGTCGAGGCTCATAAGTCGGTCGATCCACCTGTGTCTGGTGAGGATGCGGTCACGAATTAAGCACAACGCTGGCGGGCGATCATGCAGGCGATCAGGCGGGAGGTCGCACCTTTGGTGCTGCCCCGACAACAGACTGCCCACCGCCCTTTAATCCCCGCAGACAAAGTGGCGCGCAGCCTGGGCCGACAAAAAGTCGTGCTGGTAAATGACGACATGGATGCGAACAGAGGAGTACCCACCCATTTTGACCCCAACTACCATCCGACTTACTCTAGACTTTATCACAAAGATGGGTGAACGACAATACTTCCAATACACTTCTTAACGTTCTCGCAATTCTTATGTTGCAGGTTGGTTGGGCCGCGTGTCCAACGTATAATCTGGACTATGATGATCCTTCCGACTTTTTACGACGCAGAACAGGTAGGCCGCCTGTATACGCCCGACGTTATCGCGGCGACGGCGGCGGGCCAGGGTGCCGGATTCGCGCCTGCC
>NZ_DAISHJ010000003.1:140660-144774 GCF_036822615.1 Aggregatilinea sp.
GTGCAGATCGCGCTGCTGTTGGTCGATATGCAGGTGGATTTCGTGCACGAAGACGGTGCTCTGAGCGTGCCCGGCGCGGTAGGCGACGCACGCCGCACGATCGAATGGCTGCTGCGCAACACCGGGCGCGTCTCCGCCATCGCGGCGTCACTCGACAGCCATATCCCGCTGCAAATCTTTTTCCCTACGTGGTGGGTTGATGAACGAGGGCAGCATCCTGCGCCGTACACACCGATCCCCTGCGAAACCGTGGACGCAGGCCAATGGCAGCCGCTCTACGAACCGGCATGGTCGCGGCGCTACGTGCACGAACTGGAAACCGATTCGCGTAAGCAGCTCATGATCTGGCCGTTCCATACCATGCTCGGCACACCGGGGCACGCGCTGACCCCCGCGTTATACGAAGCGATCGCCTACCATACTGCCGCCCGCCAGAGCCAACCGACCCTGGTCACCAAAGGATCGCTGCCCAAGACCGAGCACTATTCGATCCTGGAGCCGGAAGTTCCCGTCCCCGATAATCCGCAAGGCGAGCTCAACGTCGCGCTGCTGGACATGCTCGACGACTACGATCGCGTGTATGTCGCGGGACAGGCGAAGAGCCACTGTGTCCTGGAAACGCTGCGCTCCGTGCTGCTCTATTACCGCGACCAGCCGCAGCAGGTCGCCAAGTGGCACGTCTTGGTAGACTGCATGTCGTCGGTCAGCCACCCGGAGATCGATTTCGACACGATGGCGAACCGGACCCTGGAAGAATACGCACAGCGCGGCTTGAAGCTCGTTCGCTCGACCGATCCGATCGACTGACGGATCACATCTTATTCGAGGATCACAACGGGGCGTACTGAGTACGCCCCGTTGTCATTTGCAGCGAGATAACCGGCTCGACGCTGCCCCTACCCCAGCTTCTCCACAATCAGCAGGTGAGACAGCCCCAGCACGCGCAGCGGCGTATGTTCGGCCACGTACAGCACGGCGCGCAGGATGCGGCCAATGCGCGGGTGGCGGTAGACGATGTTGTCATAACCGCCGAAGATGCGTGTGTGGTAAACGATCCGCACCGGCAGCCCCGCGAACAGACCGCGCACCGCCCGCGCGGAATAGGTACGGACATGCGGCGCGAGCTTATTGCGCCAGCGATCGGGCAGATAATTGATCAGCGGCGTGTTGCCGAAGTGATAGTCGCCCTTCCAGTAGTGCCCGTGCTGCTCGACCGGATACCAACGATTCGGGCAGAACAACACGATCCGCCCGCCGGGCTTCAATGTACGGACCATTTCGTGCACGGCTTCACGGTCGTCTACGACGTGCTCGATCACTTCGTTCGAAAGGATCGTATCGAACAGGTCGGTACGGTAGGGCAGCGCTTCCGCCGCGGCAACCAGCGCGTGCGGCGTCTCTTCGCTGGCTTCCTTGACGCGATCCAATTCCACGTCGAACGCCTCGACGCGTGGCGAATAGCGGCGGCGGAACTGGCTGCTGTATGCGCCCAGGCCGCAGCCCGCTTCCAAAATGCGCGCGTCCTTGAGCGCGGCCCACTGCGCGATCATTTGCAGACGGCGTTCCTGCCCGCTGCGCCAGACGTAGCTCGGCTCGCCGCGCAGCGCCGCCTGATCGGAGGGATGGTGTACGGTCATAAGCGGCGTCCGGCTCACGATCCGGCGCTGGGGCGAACGCGCGCCATGAGATACACGTCGGCCAGCGCGCCGTCACGCATGGCAAACTGGCGCATCGTGCCTTCCTTCTCGAAGCCAAACCGTTCGTACAGCCGGATCGCGCCTTCGTTGTCGGTGAACACGTCCAGCTCAAGGCGCGTGCAGCCCAGCCAGTTTTCCGCCAGATCGATCGCCGCCGTTAGCAGCGCCGTGCCGACGCCGCGCCCCTGGTAGTCGGAATGGACCATCAGACCGAAGCTGGCGACGTGCGATTGGCGGCCCGTGCCGAAATGCAGGCCCAGAAGGCCCACCACACGCTCGCGCACGACGGCCACCAGCGTGTGACGATCCGGCGCAGGGTTCTCGAAACGATCTCGGATCGCATCGCGCGAGATGTAGGGGATCTGGAGGAGGTTGGGGATCACCGCGCGATCCTCATAGATCGCTGCGGCGTCTTCCCAGTCCTCAGACTCGCCGCCGCGCACGATAATCTCCATGCGATTGGATTCTCTGCTCACGATTGTGCCTCTTGCTCAGGTGAAGATGCGTCAGGGGTGGCCGTGTGAGGCGCAGGACGCAGGCGGGCCAGCATATACACGTCTGCCGGAGCGCCACCGCGCATCACAAAGCGCCGCATGTGCGCCTCGATCTCGAAGCCGTGCCGCTCAAACAACGCCAGCCCGGTCGCATCGTCCACGAAGACAACCGTTTCCAGGCGGCTCAGGCCGGTCCACTGATCGACGTGATGCAGCACGCCTTCCAACAGCGCGTTTTCCAGCGTGGAATCGCGATGAGCGGGCAGCATCAATATGCGCAGGCGCGCCGCATGCCGCCGCCGGGTGTGGAACGTCTCGATCCAGGCCACGCCCACCGGCTGCCGCCGCCCGCTGGACAGGCCCACTTCCGCAATCAGCGTATGGACGTTCGCGGGCGAATTATTGAACCGCTCGCGGATGGCATCTTCGGAAAGATGGGGCACTTCAAAGGTGTTCAGCAGCGCGGCTTCGTTCCGCCACAGCGGCAAAAACGCCTCCCAATCATCATTTTGAACGCCCCGAATTGTTGTGGTTGGTCCTACACTCACCGTCACCCTCGTACGAAGCTCGTTACATAACCCGGCGCAGACGATAGCTTACCGTGCTCCCCGTGATCCGCCAATAGCGTGCGGGCCATCTCACCGCCTGCCCTGCGCCTCCCTCACACTGTTTGCCGTGCGGCGTGGGGCTTGGCTATAATTTCGCCGTTAATCTATCCCATCCTGCGAGGAGAGCACTTTGGCGCTAAAGCTTTCGGTGATCATCCCCTGCTATAACGAAAAAAGCACCATCTCCACCATCATCGAGCGGGTGCGCGCGGTAGGTCTGGCATCCGAGATCGTCGTGGTCGACGACGGCTCAACCGACGGCACGCGTGACATTCTGGCAGGGATCGATCGCGGCGACGACCTGAAGATCATTCTGCACGACCGCAACATGGGCAAAGGCGCGGCTGTGCAAACCGGTTTTCGCGCGGCAACAGGCGACGTGTTCTTGATCCAGGACGCCGACCTGGAATATGACCCCCGTGAATATCCCGTGCTGCTGCGGCCTATCGAAGAAGGCATCAGCAAAGTGGTGTACGGATCGCGCTTCCTGGGCGGTCCTCGCAAGGCGATGTTCTTCTGGAACATGGTCGCCAACCGCTCACTGACCCTCGTCACCAATGTGCTTTATAACGCCATCCTCAGCGACATGGAGACGTGCTATAAGGTCTTCCGCGCGGAGGTCGTACGCGAGATCCCGCTGCGTTCGCACCGCTTCGACTTCGAGCCGGAAGTTACGGCCAAGATCCTCAAGCGCGGCTACCGGATCTACGAAGTGCCGATCTCGTACAACGGGCGCGAGTGGAACGAAGGCAAAAAAATCTCGTGGCGTGATGGCGTGATCGCCATGTGGACGCTGATCCGCTACCGGTTTACCGAATAGCGGACCACGGGGTTTCCCCTGTGAACGACCAACGACGAGCGCCGGGACTTCTCCTGGCGCTCGTGATTCTGATGGGAGTGTTGCTGCAGGCAGAAATGCTGCGGATCGACGTGCGGTTTCACCCCGACGAAGCGCTGTTCGCGGCGCAGGCGCGGCTCGTCACCGAAGGCGATCTACTGCTGCGCACCACCGATCTCGACAAACCTCCGCTGCCCTTTTACGCCACTGCTGCCGCATTTACGCTGTTTGGCGACGGTGAAACGGCGGCACGCCTCCCCAACGTGCTGTTCAGCGCCCCGACCCTGATCGCGCTGGCGGCGCTGGCCCATGCGTTATACCGGGATACCGCCGTCACCGTCCTCGCGGTGCTGCTGATGGCGCTTTCGCCCTATAATCTCGCCTTTTCTGCGACCGTCTTCACCGACATCCAGGCGACGCTGTGGATCGTCGCGGCGGCGGCGCTGGCCGCGCGTGACCGGTGGGCATGGGCCGGAG
>NZ_DAISHJ010000004.1:0-63840 GCF_036822615.1 Aggregatilinea sp.
GCGGATTCGATCTGCGCGGCGGCGTCGGCATAGGCCTCGGCGGGATCGTCGGCGCGGGCCGCGGCATACAGCGCGGTTTGCGCGTCCTGCGCGGCGCTGCGGATCGCGTCGGCGGTTTCCCAGACGCCCGGCGTCTGGGCGGCGGTGCGCGGCACGGCTGCGCCCAAAAGCCCCAGCGCGATCAGGACGACGAGCAGGAGCGGTGCGTAAGTGAGGGGAGTGCGATGCATGTTGTCGTTCATAGCCTACTGTTCACCACGATACTCGATAAAAGGAGAGGTATTTTGCCGGGAGAGATCCGGTAAGCTGAATAAGGTTATTTTCTCAGATAGATATGAGATAAATCTAGGCCCCGGTATGAAAGCCCGGTTCCTACGCCTGAGAACCTGATTTGCAAAGGCTGTTAAGTGCGAACTTTGAGACGCCTAAATTTGCTCGTACGGCGTTTTGTGTGCGTCAATTGACAGGGTGAGGTAGATGGGATTACCCTTTAAGCAGCCGGATCGCTCCAGTGATCGGGCCAATCGTTTATTGGGCTTGTGAAACGTTTCATATCGGCGGATTGGGTTCACCTCAAGAGGCGAACCGGCGGTTTCGCCCGGCACGCTGCCCTCCGGGGACGTGCTTTTGGGGCCGCCCTCTGACACTTAGACACGCATTGCGAAGGAAAAAGAGCCATCATGAAACCTCAGAATTTTGAAGTGAAGAACGAAAAAATCAGAACCGCTTTTCAGACGCTCAAGCAGGAGCACCCGGAGCGCTTGCAGCAGCGCCTGAACCTGTCGTGGAGCAACTGGGGCTTTGGCATCGAGTCGCTGGAGGAATCGGCGGCGCGGCTGGAGAAGGCGGGCATCCGCTACATCGAGCTGCACGGCAACCACTACGGGCCGGACCTGGGCTACAAGGTCGATGAAACGCTGAAAGTTCTGGGCGATCACGGCATCACCGTGGCGGGCGTATGCGGCATGTTCGGCAACGACAACGACCTGTCGAGCAACCGCGCCATTCAGCGTCAGGCCGCGATCGATTACCTCAAGCGCGAAGTGCCCTTTACGGCGGCGGTCGGCGGCTCGTATATCCTGGTCGTGCCGGGTGCGGTGGGCCGCCCCGACAAGTACGACGACGTGGAATTCGAGCGCAGCGCCGCGACGCTGCGTTCCGTGGCGGATCTGTTCACGCAGCACAACGTCAAGGCGGCCATCGAGCCGATCCGCTCGGCGGAAGTCAGCCTCGTGCGCAGCGTGGCCGATGCGAAGGCGTACATCGAAGCGGTCGATCACCCCGGCGTGCAGCACATCAATGCCGACATCTACCACATGCAGGTCGAGGAGTCGCACATCGGTGAGGCGCTGGTGAACGCGGGCGAGCAGTTGATCAACCTGCATCTGGCCGACAGCAACCGCCTCGCGCTCGGCTGGGGCGCGATGGACCTGGACACGATCATCATGGCGCTGTACGTGATCGGCTTCAACCAGGCCGGGCATTACTGCACGCCGGAACCACTGGGGCCGGGCGGCGCGCCCTATCCGGCGATGTACGGCAAGCCGGATAAAAAGACGCTCGACGACATGGTGCTGCAAACCGCGCGTTACTTCCGCGAGCGCGAAGAGGAACTGCTGGCGTAAAATACAGGGGGCGGGTCTTTGACCCGCCTCTACACCGTCACCTGCCATTTTCCCGACGAAGACCGGGCCGGGGGTGAGGTGCTTTGGCATTGACCGGATTTTAAGGAGACTTCATTATGCTAAAAGGTGTTCCGAGCATTTTATCGCCCGAGCTGCTCAAAGTTCTGATGGAAATGGGCCACGGCGACGAGCTGGTGATTGGCGACGGGAATTTCCCCGGCGCGAGCATGGCGCAGCGCCTCGTGCGCAGCGACGGCAACAGCGTACCCGCCCTGCTGGACGCGATCATGCGCTTCTTCCCGCTCGATACGTTCGTGGGGCATCCCGTAGGGCTGATGGCTGTCGTGCCCGGCCACGACTACAAACCGGTGATCTGGGACGAGTACCGGTCGATTATCCAGAAGTACGAACCCTTCACCGACTTCGAGTACATCGAGCGCTTCGCGTTTTACGAGCGCGCCAAAACCGCGTATGCGATCCTGACGTCCAGCGAGACGGCGCTCTACGCGAATATCATCCTGAAGAAGGGTGTCGTGCAGGAATAAGCTGCTGGTGCGGCGTGCAAGACGTCCCGCAGCACAGAGACAGACAAGCGGACGCGGCAGCACTGCTCCGTCCGCTTTTTGATCGCGGTCTTACCGGTCTTGCGTAGGCGCGAGTGGGTAAGTGGCGTAAAACGTCGTGCCGCTGTCCGGTGACGTGATGAACCGGATCTCGCCGTGCAGGTATTGTTCGGTGAGCAGCCGCATGCTGTATGTGCCCAGACCGCGCCCCGCGCCTTTCGTGGAAAAAGAGCGCTGGAACACCTGAAGCTGGACCTCGCGCGACATGACGTTGGGGTTGTGCACGGAGAACGTGATCCGGCGCGCGTCGGCGTAGCAGGACAGCGTAACCCTCTGGCCGGGGCTGCACGCTTCGAGCGCGTTTTTGAGCATGTTCCCGATCACGCGGTCGAGCAGGCCCCGGTCGCTGGTGAAGTGGGGGGTGGTTTTGCTCGCCACAATCACGATCTCGCGGTTGCGCGCGATCATCGATTCGACGTACGCTCGCCGCGTGCTTTCCAGCAGGTCCAGCGGATCCACGGGAACCCACACCGGGTTCAGGTCGCCGCGTTCGGCGGCGGCAAGCTGCCGCTGGGCCTGGATCTGGTCGACGATCTGCTGCGCCAGTTCGAATACCACGCCCTTCACGTCGACGTCGCGCAGCTCCGATCCCTGCTCGTCGGCCAGCAGGTCCGTGAAGCCGACGAGCGCGCTGGCCGTGTTCAGGACGTCGTGGAAAAAGATGCGCTCTAACGCCTCGCGCCGTTTTTCGTTGCTGACATCCTGCACCGCGAACAGCGAAAAGATGTCGTGGCTCCAGTAGAACGGCGCGGCCCACACGCGCAGATCGAGCGACGTGCCGTCGTTCCGCGTGATGCGGCATTCCTCCACCGTTTCTTTGCCCGACAGGCTGGTCAGGATGGCCTGCACTGCCCCGCAAGTCCGGCAGAACTCGGTCGTGCCGCAGCCGTTGCCTTCCTCGAAGGCATGCACGCAGTCCAGCGCTTCGCCGGGGCGCAGCCCGAGCAGCGTTTCCGGCCCGTTGGCTTCCACCCACCGGATGAGCGCGCGGTTGGCGTAGACGATTTGGCGTTGGCGGTTGAGGATGACGAACACATTGGGAACTGCATCAAGCAGCGGCGCGAGCAGGTTGTTGGACTGAAAATAAGCCGTTTGCCGGTTGAGGAGTTCCAGTCGTACACGTTCAGCAGGAGCAAACAGAGTCTCTGATTCCACGGTTGTCATAGTGAGGTCTCAATGCCTGGCTTGATGTGCGCATCCTTGAAGAGGATACGGGACTCCAGGCGAAAAGTGAAGAGGACGTTCCTCACAATTTTGTCTGAAATTTGTGCAGAGATAAGCCTCCGGTAATCCCCGGTGATAGGGCTGGCCCTCAGGAAAACCGGAGTTCACTTATTCAGTGTGATCGGCCTGCAAAGGCGTTTGTTACTGCGGGCACTGCTCGATGACTTTGATCGCGTGCAGCAGCAGCTCGTTGACCGGCGTTGGCACGCCCACCTGAAGCCCCACCGCCACGACCTTGCCCGCGAAGATATCCACTTCTGTCTCGCGCCCGGCCTCGATGTCTTGCAGCATCGACGTGCGGCCCTGGGGATGCAGCGAGCGCATCACCGGATACCAGTTGTTCAGGTCATCGTCGTTCATGTTGACGCCGGACGCCTGCGCGATGGCGATGACCTCGCGCATGGCCGCTTCCATGATCGCCTGCGCGTGCTGCGACGTGTGGAACACGCCGTAGGGCGCGCGCAGCACGGCGGATGCCTGGTTGATGCCCACGTTGATCATGAACTTCCACCACATCTGGCGGATCATATCGACGGGCGTATCGTAGGGGACGGACGCGCGGTCGAAGAGTTCCTGCACGCGCCGGACCCGATCGGAGAGGACCGTGTTATCGGGTTCACCAAAAACGATCTTGCCGATCTTGCTGTAGTTGATGACGTTCCCCTGGCGCTGCGCGTCGATGCCCACCGAGATCGCATACAGCACCTTGTCGCCAAACCGGGAGCGGATGATCCCCTCGCTGTCCAGGCCGTTCATGACCGAGACGATCACGGTGTTGTCGCCCACCCGGTTGCGCAGCATCTCCAGACTGGCGGCCAGATCGCGGTGCTTGAGCGCGACGATCACCAGATCGGACGGCGGGGTCGTATCTTCCGGCGTCAGCACCGGGATGGCGTAGTGCTCGTCGTTGACGATCAGCCCGTCGCGCTGGAGCCGGTTATAACGCTCGCCTTGAGCCACCACGGAGACGCATGTCGGGTCCATCGCGTAAAAACGGCTGGCATAGGCTGCGCCCATCGCTCCGGCTCCCAGGATCGAGACGGTGCTGGCAGGTTTCATGAATCACCTCACTGTGTTGTTGCGGTATGGGTACGGTAAAAGTATAACGTGCCTGCGCACGGGAGAACACCGCAGTTTCGTCGAAATTGAAGCGCATCTGGCGCGAAATGCAGCACGCCCGCCGGAATGACTGCGGGCGGGCGTGCTGTGCTACTGCGCGGGCGCTGCGGTCCGGGGCAATCGCAGCGCCCGGCGTCTACGCCTGTTGGTCCAGGTAGGTCTGGATCGCGGCGGCGGCTTCGCGCCCTTCCTGAATCGCCCACACGACCAGCGACGCGCCGCGATGCGAGTCGCCCGCCGCGAACACGCCGTCTACGTTGGTGCGATACTGCTCGTCGATGGTGATGTTCCCGCGTGCGTCCAGGTCGACTCCGAGCTGGTCGATCATGCCGCCCGGCTCGACGTGCACGAAGCCCAGCGCCAGCAGCACGAGGTCGGCTTTTAGCTCGAACTCAGAGCCGGGGACTTCCGTCATTTCGTAGCGCCCGTTGTTGCGCGTCCATTCCACCCGCGCGCATGCCAGCCGCTTGACGCGGCGTCCGCTCTTGCCGGGGATGAACGCTTTGGTCACCACGTTGAACAGCCGCTCGCAACCTTCTTCGTGCGAGCTGGTGACCTTGTACAGCCGGGGGAAGATCGGCCACGGCTCGTGCGGGGCGCGGGTCGCCGGGTAGGGCGGCAGAATCTCGACCTGCGTGATGTCCTTCGCCCCCTGGCGGTTGGCCGTGCCGATGCAGTCCGAGCCGGTGTCGCCGCCGCCCAGCACGATGACGTGTTTGCCCTTCGCGCTGATCCGGTCGTCTTCCGGCACCATCTCGCCGCTGACGGTGCGGTTCTGCTGCTCCAAAAATTCCATCGCGTAGTGAATGCCGTCCAGCTCGCGCCCGGGGACCGGCCGGTTGGCGCGCGCCGATGGTGATGAACACCGCGTCGAACTCGTCCAGCAGCGCGTCCGCCGCAATGTCCTGCCCCACGCGCACGCCGGTCTTGATGATCAGCCCTTCTTCGCGCATGAGGTCCACGCGGCGGTCGATCACCTTTTTGCTCAGCTTGAAGTCCGGCACGCCGTAACGCAGGTAGCCGCCCACTTTGTCCGACGCCTCGAACAGCGTCACAGTATGCCCGGCCTTGTTGAGCGTGTCCGCGCAGGCCATGCCCGCCGGGCCGCTGCCGATCACCGCGACCTTTTTGCCGGTGCGGTGCTGGGGCGGGGTCGCGCGGACGTAGCCCTGCGCGAACGCGTTTTCGATCACCGCCAGCTCGTTCTCGCGGATGGTCACCGGGTCGTCGTTGATGCCCAGCACGCAGCCGTGTTCGCACGGGGCGGGGCACAGCCGCCCGGTGAATTCGGGGAAGTTGTTCGTGTGCTGGAGGATATCGTAAGCGCCCTTCCAGTCACCGCGCTGGACCTTGTCCTGCCATTCCGGGATCAGGCTGCCCACCGGGCAGTTGGAGTGGCAGAACGGCACGCCGCAGTCCATGCAGCGCTCGGCCTGATAGCGGCGCATGTCCTGGGGAAGCTGCGTTTCGACCTCTTCGTAGTCCAGGACGCGCTCGCGCACCGGGCGATAGCGGTTTTCGATGCGCTCGATCTGAATAAATCCTCTTGGATTGGTCATTTTAGTACGGGACCTCCAAGTGTTCTTCTTCGCGGATGAAGTCGAGGAGCTGGTCCATCTCGCGCAGCTTCTGCTCCTGCAAGATGCGGCCATACTCGAACGGAACGACCTTGATGAACTTGGGCAGATATTCGTGCCAGCGATCGAGGATGATCTGCGCGACCGGGCTGCCCGTGTATTCGACGTGTTTACCCAGCCACTCGCGGATGAACTCCTGATCGTCGTATTCCAGCGCCGGGGCCAGATCGACCATCGAGCGGTTGCAGAAGTAGGCGAAGTTGCCGTCTACGTTCAGCACGTAAGCGATGCCGCCGCTCATGCCCGCCGCGAAGTTGCGCCCGACCTTGCCCAGCACGATGATGCGCCCGCCCGTCATGTATTCGGCGCAGTGATCTCCCGTGCCTTCCACGACGGCGATCGCGCCGCTGTTGCGCACGGCGAACCGTTCGCCCGCGATGCCGCGCACGAAGGTTTCACCGCCGGTTGCGCCGTACAGCACCGTGTTCCCGATGATGATGTTTTCCTCGGCGGCGAAGGTGCTGCCTTCCGGCGGCACGACGATCAGCCGCCCGCCCGAAAGCCCCTTGCCGAAGTAGTCGTTGGCGTCGCCGTTCAGCCGCAGCGTGACGCCGTGCGCCAGGAACGCGCCGAAGCTCTGGCCCGCGCTGCCGTTGAACGTGATGTTGATCGTATTGCCGGGCAGGCCGTCTTCGCCGTAGCGCCGCGAGACTTCGCCGGAAAGCATCGTGCCCACCGTGCGATCCGAGTTCGTGATCGCCATCTCGATGCTGACTGGCTCGCAGCGTTCCAGCGCCGGTTTCGCCAGCTCGATCAGTTGGCGATCCAGCACCTTGTCGATCTTGTGCACCTGGCTTTCGACGCAACACGTCGCGGTGCGGTCGGCTTCCGCCGGGCGGTACAGGATCGCCATCGGGTTGACCTTGCGCGCCTTCCAGTGATCGACTTCGCGCGCCGCCAGCAGATCCGTCCGCCCGATCAGGTCATCGAAGCGGCGGATGCCCAACTGCGCCATGATTTCGCGCACGTCCTGCGCCATGAACGTGAAGTAGCTGATCAGGTGTTCCGGCCTGCCGGTGAACTTCTCGCGCAGCTGCGGATCTTGCGTCGCCACGCCCACCGGGCAGGTGTTCAGGTGGCACTTGCGCATCATCACGCAGCCCAGCGCGATCAGCGATCCGGTCCCGAACGCGAATTCCTCCGCGCCGAGGATCGCCGCCAGCACGATATCGCGCCCGGTCTTCATCTGGCCGTCGGTTTGCAGCTTGACGCGCCCGCGCAGCCCGTTCATCACGAGCGTCTGGTGCGTCTCGGAAATGCCCAGCTCGAACGGCAGCCCGGCGTGTTTGATCGAGCTGATCGGGCTGGCTCCGGTCCCGCCGTCGTAGCCGCTGATCACGATGTTGTCCGCGTGCGCCTTGGCGACCCCGGCGGCAATCGTGCCCACGCCCGCTTCCGACACCAGCTTGACGCTGATGCGCGCGTAGGGGTTGGCGTTTTTCAGGTCGAAGATCAGTTGGGCGAGGTCTTCGATCGAGTAGATGTCGTGGTGTGGCGGCGGCGAGATCAGTGTGACGCCGGGTGTGGCGTGCCGCGTCCGCGCGATGATCTGATCGACCTTGTGGCCGGGAAGCTGGCCGCCCTCGCCGGGCTTCGCGCCCTGCGCGATCTTGATTTGCAGCTCGTCGGCGTTGACGAGGTAGTTGCTGGTGACGCCGAACCGTGCCGACGCGATTTGTTTGATCGCGCTGCGCGCCCAGGTGCCATCCGGGCGGCGCTTGAAGCGCTCCGGCTCCTCGCCGCCTTCACCCGAATTGCTGCGCCCGCCGATGGTGTTCATGGCGATGGCGATCGTTTCGTGCACGTCCTTGCCCAGCGATCCGAACGACATTGCGCCGGTCGTCATGCGCTTGAGGATGTTTTCGACCGGCTCCACCTCGTCCAGCGGGATCGGCGTCTGCGCCTTGAAGTCGAACAGCCCGCGCAAAACGTGAGGCCGCCGGTTGAACTCGTTGACGTGCGACGCGAATTTCTTGTACTTCTCGTAATCGTTGTCGCGCACGGCCCACTGCAGCAGGTGGATCGCTTCGGGATTCCAGGCGTGTTTTTCGCCGTTCTTGCGCCACTGGTAAATGCCTTCGGTCGGCAGCAGCGTAGGCCGCTCGACGTACGCGACGCGGTGCTGCATCAGCGTTTCCTGCGCGATCTCCTCCAGCCCGATGCCGTCGATGCGCGATTCGGTTCCGGTGAAGTAGTCGTTCACCATCGCCTTGCTGAGTCCGATCGCCTCGAAGGTCTGCGCGCCGTGATAGCTGCGCAGCGTCGAGATGCCCAGCTTCGAGAGCACTTTCAATAGGCCCTTGTCGATGGCGTCGATGTAGGTATTTTCGGCTTCCAGGTAATTTTTGGCGTGCGGCAGCCGTCCCGACTTGTGCAGGTCATGGATGATCGCCAGCGCGCCGTACGGGTTGACTGCGCTCGCACCATAGCCGAACAGCAGCGCGAAGTGCATCACCTCGCGGGCTTCCGCCGTCTCGATAATCAGCGCGCACTGCGTGCGCTTCTGCACGCGGATCAGGTGGTGCTGCACGCCCGCGCAGGCCAGCAGCGACGGGATCGGCGCGTTGTTTTCGTCCGTGCCGCGATCCGACAGGATGATGAAGTCGTACGCTTCGTCGACCATGCGCTCGGCTTCTTCGCGCACGCGGTGCATGGCGGCTTCCAGCCCGGCGGGGCCGTCGCTGACCGGGAAGGTGGTGTTAATCGTGCCCACCTTGAAGTCGGGGTTGTCCCAGTGCCGCAGCTTGAAGATGTCCATGTTCGAGAAGATCGGACGCTTGAACTGGATCATGTGGCAGTGTTCGGGCGTCTCGGTCAGTAAATTGCTTTCCTTGCCGATGTAGCTGGTCAGCGTCATGACCAGCTGCTCGCGGATCGGGTCGATGGGCGGGTTGGTGACCTGCGCGAACGTCTGCTTGAAGTAGTTGAACAGGCGTTGGGGCCGGTCCGAAAAGACCGCCAGCGGCGTATCCGTGCCCATCGAGCCGGTTGGCTCCTGGTGTGCGTCGAGCATCGGCAGCAGGACGTTTTCGATGTCCTCTTTGTTATAGCCGAAGGCAAGCTGCATCGTATGCAGGCGGTCGGCGGGCATCCCGATCTGCACCGGTTCGGTCAGCGGCACGCTGATGAACGTGATGCGCTTGTCCTGCACCCATTCGCGGTACGGCTGCTGGTGGCTGATGCGCTCCTTGATCTCCGAATCGGGGATGATGCGCCCTTCCTCGGTATCGACCAGCAGCAGCTTGCCGGGCATCAGGCGGCCCTTGTAGGCGATGCGCTCCGGCTCGAAGACCTGCACGCCCACTTCCGACGCCATCACGATCATGTTGTCTTTGGTGACCACGTAGCGCGAGGGGCGCAGGCCGTTGCGGTCGAGTGTGCCGCCGACCAGCCGCCCGTCACAAAACACCATCGACGCCGGGCCGTCCCACGGCTCCATGAACGCCGAGTGATATTCGTAGAAATACTTCAGATCCTCCGAGATCGGGTTCAGGTGGTTGAACGATTCGGGGATCATCATCATCAGTGCGTGTGGCAAAGACCGTCCGCCCTGGACCAGCAGTTCCAGCACATTGTCGAACGACGCCGAGTCGCTCTTGCCCGGCTCGATGATCGGCAGCAGCTTCTTGATGTCGTCGCCAAACAGCGGCGATTCGAGGCTGGACTCGCGCGCCTCGATCCAGAAGCGGTTGCCCTTGATCGTGTTGATCTCGCCGTTGTGCCCCAGCATACGGAACGGCTGCGCCAGGTCCCAGGTGGGGAAGGTGTTCGTGCTGAAGCGCGAGTGCACCAGCGCGATCGCGGTGTGCATGCGCTCGTCGCTCAGCTCGGGGTAATAGTCCCGAACCTGGGCGGGCATCAGCATCCCTTTGTAGATCACCGTCCGCGTGGACAGGTTGGTAATGTAAAATTGGAGGGCGTTTTTCAGGGGGGCGTTGCGGATGGTGGACTCGGCTTGCTTGCGCACGACGTACAGTTGTCGCTCGAGTTGCTCTTGCCCTTGCTGCGGCCCGGTCGTCACGAAGACCTGCTTCACGACCGGCTCGGAGCCGCGTGCGATGTTGCCCAACACGTCGCTGTTCACGGGCACGTCGCGCCACGCGATCAGGCGCATGCCTTCGCGCTCGACCACGCCCTCGAAGAGGCTCATACACGACGCCATCTCGTCGGCATCGCGCGGGAGAAACACCACGCCCATGCCGTACTGTCCCGCGTCGGGCAGCCCCGCGATCTGCGACTGGTAAAACTCGTGCGGAATTTGCAGCAGCACGCCCGCGCCGTCGCCGGTTTTGTTGTCGGCGCTTTCCGCCCCGCGATGCGTCATTCGCTCCAGAACGTCGAGACCCCGCTCCAGGATCTCGTGTGACTTCACTCCCCTGATGTTGGCGACGAATCCAATTCCGCAGGCATCACGCTCATATTCACTGTTGTAAAGGCCCTGGTTTGGCGGGTATCTCTGGCTCATTGTTTCGTCTCCCGATCATCTACGGCCCTCTGGCCCGACGGAGCGATGGTCGTACCAGGAGGGGATAAACTGTCGTTTTGTGCGTTGAGTGTTTACGATTGCGCCGCTCCAACCCTTCGGATGGGACGGCGGCCTGATACGCTCAGATTGCAGTGTGGTCGTGCGTTAGTGAATCGGGTCGGGCCCCTGAACTGGCAGTCGCATGAATGGCGCTGCGCTGTGGGCCCCTTGTGGGAAATTCTGGAATTCTTAAATCATAGACGGGTTAACTGCCCGTCGTCATAGTCATTTTGACTATATCTTCATTGAAGGGCCTCCTCGCGCACCATCCTTTGAAAGCCCTCTGCGGACGCGCTGGCAGAATTTCACAAATAATACCCTTTTCTATTGTGCACTTTTGAATCAGCCCCAATTCGCTCCATGGGGCGCTTTTTTGCCTCCAAGATCCTCCCAAACCACCGCATAAGAGCAGGTTTCGGAACTGTAATGCAAACGTAACCGCTATGACATGCTTTGCCTCCATGATAGTCAAAGTTCCAATCAGGCTGAGGAGGCTATTCCGTGTTTTCGAGACGTCGTATCACTACTACTTTAGGGCTTGTTATTACCGCCGTCCTGGTTGTGACGGCGTTTGTTCCGGCATCCGTTTCTCGCGTCCGTGCGGAAAGCGGCGCGACCCTGGTGCTCAGCGCGCCGTCGATCTGGGAAGACACGCTCACCGACGACATGCTGGCTTCGTTTGAGTCGCAGTACGGCGTGGACGTGGCCGTGACCTACACCGACACGGCCTTTTTCGGCGGCGGCCCCGGCGGCGCGTCGGCCATTGACGATACGCTCGATTCGACCGAAGAAAGTATCATGGCAGCGGACGTGCTCTACGTCAGCTCCAGCGACCTGACGCCGTTCACCACGGCGGCGGGCTACTATCTCGACCTCTCGCCGCTGGTCAGCGCCGACCCGTCGATGGACTCGTCCGATTTTGTCCCGGCGGCGTGGCAGTCGTTCCAGTGGGACAACGGCATGTGGGCCATTCCCCTGTCGGTCGATGTGATTTTGCTGACCTACGACACGGCGGCCTTCGATGCGGCGGGCGTGTCGTACCCGACCAGCAGTTGGACCATCGACGATTTTGCCAACGCTGCCCGCCAGTTGACGCTGTACGATGCCGACGGCGCGGTCGATACGGTCGGCCTCTCTACGTTTTCCGGCGGGAATAACCTCAGCGTCTTCCTGCGCGCGCTGCTGGGATCGGGCGTTTACGATTCGTCGGTGATCCCGGCTTCTCCGAGCTTTTCGGCGAACTCGGACTTGCAATACATCCTCGATACCTGGAACCAGATGGTGCAGGATGGCGTGGTTCAGGGCAGCGCTGGCGGCGGGGGTGGCGGCTTGTCCGGCTCCAACGTGCCGATGACTGTTTCCGGCATCAACGGTTATACCGAGCGCGGCTTCAGGCCGGGCGAGGAGGCGGAAGACTCCACCACGGCGGTGGTGCTGCTGCCCGGTGGTGTCGCGGGCCTGACCGTGCAGGGCTTCGCCGTCAGCGCGGGCTCGCAGAATCCTGAGCTGGCCTACGCGCTGGCCGCTTACCTCAGCACGCAGGCGTCGCTGGCGAGCAACCAGTTCAGCGGTTCCGCCGCGCGCTACAGCCTCATGAACGCCGACGCCACCCAGACGACCGGCAACGCCCAGGGCGGGCAGGGTGGCCCCGGCGGGTTCGGCGGCAGCCGCACCATCCCCGACGCGATTCAGCCCGTGGTCGATCAGGGCCTTACCTCCGCGCTCCCGGCTTCCGAACTGCGTTACATGGACTACGTGACCTCGGCGGTGGACCAGATGAGCAGCAGCGGCCTCGACGCGGCCTCGGCGCTGCAAACCACCGAAGCGCAGGCCGTCAGCGACCTGCAAACGGCGGTCGCGCGCTACGGCACGGACTCCCTGTACGTGGTCGCGCCCACGCCCGAGCCGACGCTCGCGCCCGGCAAGATCGTGTTGAACTGCGCCGTGAACACCGGTTTTAGCGGTGGTCGCCCCGGCGGTGGCGGCGACCTCGCCAATCAGGATCAGTGGGATCAGCTCATCGCCAACTTCACCGCGTCCGATCCCGATATCGGGCAGGTCAACCTGACCTCGGTCAATACCACCGACCTGACCGAGCTGGCCTCGACCTATGACTGCTTCATCCTGTCCTCGAACGCGGTGACCGGCAGCGACGTCAGTATGCTGCTCAATCTCGACCCGCTGATGGACAACGATCCCAGCTTCGACCGCAACGACGTGATCGGCAATACGCTCTCGCAGGTCCAGCAAGACAACATGACCTGGGCGCTGCCGCTGGCGATCTCGCCCCAGCTTCTCCAGTACGATACCCAGCAGTTCGCGCTGGCGGGCGTGCCGGAGCCGACGAGTGGCTGGTCGATTGACGTCTTCGTGGACGCACTGCGCACGCTCAATCAGTATGACAACGCCCTGACGCCCTTCCAGCCCAACGATCCCAGCGGCTCCTACCTGCTGATGCTGATCGCGGCCTACGGCGGGCTGCCCATAGACTACCGCACCGATCCGGCCACGCTCAATTTCACCGACCCGGCCACGATCACCGCCGTCCAGCAGGTGCTCGATCTGGTCAACCAGGGCTACATCGGCTACAGCTCCCTGTCGCAGACGGTGGCGTCGCTGAGCTTCGACATGTCCGACAACCCGGCGATCTCCACCACGACGCTCAACCGCTTCAACTTCGGCGGCGGGCGCGGACCGGGCGGCTCTGACCGCGAAAACACCGAGGCCTACACCACGTACCCGCAGGGCACGCAGTACAGCACCATCTCTTACGAGATCACGACCGGCTACATCAGCGCCACGGCCCAGAACCCCGACGCGACGTACCGCTTCTTGAGCGCGGTGTCCGGCGCATCCGACCTGTTCTCCGGCATCCCGGCGCGCCAGTCGCAGTTGAGCACCTACACGGGCGAGATGGACGCGGCGACGCTGGCCGCGCTCTACCAGCAGGTCAACACGATCCTGAACAACCCGAACACCATCGTCTTCCCGACCTTCACCGAGGGGCGCGGCAGCGTCACGAGCATGTTCCAGTCCTACTGGCTGTTCAAGGCGTTCGATAACTACCTCGCGGGGGCCGATCTCCAGGCGGAGCTTGAAGACGCCCAGACGATCACCCAGGCGTATCTGGACTGCGTGGCGAGCTATACGCCCGACACCATCACGACGACCGATCAGCCCGGCGGCGGCATGTTCGAGCAGATCACCACCTGCGCCATGAGCGCCGACCCGACTTTCACCCTCGGCGGCAACTAAGCCTGGCGTCGCATTCACGCACGGCGGGGCGATCCACAGATCGCCCCGCCGCCAACCGCCTTAACGGATGTAAACCCTATGCATCGATTCATCGATCCTGTCTTGTTTGCCGCAGAACGCCTGTGGCAGCATCGCGTCCTGGTCTTCTGGACGCTGGTGGGCCTCTCGGCGGCGACGACGCTGGCCCTGAGCCTCACCCTGTACGTCGATGCGGTGAACACAGACCTTCTGACGGATAACCTGAGCGATCCGCCCTATGCGTTCCGCTTCCGCTACCTGGGAAGCTGGGAAGGCACGATCACGCCCGATCAAGTCGATCAAGTCACGGCGGGGGTTGAAGATCGCTTCGTGGACGCGATTGCACTGCCCGTCCAGCGCGAAGTGTCCTTCATCAGCGCCGGGAACTGGAATGTCACGCGCCAGGGCGATACGCCGGTGGCGTTCGGAGCCTATACGCTCGGCACGCTCGACGGCGCCGACGACCAGATCAATATCATTTCCGGTGAATGGCCGTCCGAGCCGAAGACCGAAGGCGCGATCCCCGTGCTGGCCTCGCAGGAGCTTCTGTACCAGACCGGGTTGCAGGTGGGCGACGTGTTCACCGCAACCAAGTCCGGCGCGTCCGGCCCGGTGACGATGGAAGTGGTCGCGCTGTGGGCCCCGTACAACAGCGATGATCCCTCGTGGATTCTGACGCCCAAGTTTTTTAACACCGTGTTTTTGATGGATCGTGACGACCTGTGGACGGCGGTGGATGGCATCGCGTCCCCGGTCGAAGAAGCCGACTGGCACATTACTTTCGACGGCAGCGCCCTGCGCACGTCCGACGTGGCGGGCCTGCTGGACGGCATCGTTGAGGGCGAGCGGCGGCTGCTGGCCGTGCTGCCCGGCATCCGCATGGACCTCTCGCCCACGGATGGCCTTGAGACGTTCAGCGAGAAGGTCGATCAGCTCACGCAGCAGTTGGTCATTATCGTGCTGCCTGTCGCGGGCATGATCCTTTACTTCGTCACGATGCTGGCCGGGATGCTGGTCGGCAGCCAGCAGCAGGAAGACGTGACGCTCACCAGTCGCGGCATGGGTCGCCGTAAGCTGCTCGGCCTGCACGCGCTGATGTGGGTCATCCTGGCCGGGATCGCGCTGGCGGTCGGCATGGCGATCTCGCCGCCGCTGGTGCAGTTGATCGGGCGCACCTCGTCGTTCCTGTCCTTCGACGCCGATACGCCCCCGCTCGACGTGGTCTTCACGCAGCAGGCGATGTTGGCGGGCGGGCTGACAGGCGTGTTGGCGGCTAGCACCGGTCTGTACATGGCGTGGCGCACGACGGGGCAGTCGATCAACCAGTTCAAGCGCTCGCAGGCGCGCGGCAACAAGGCGTGGTGGCAGCGCGTGTATCTGGACGTGATCCTGCTCGTCCCCGCCGGATACGTGTACTACACCCTCAGTTCCAAGGGCGGCCTGACCGCCAGCGCGGAAAATCCGTTCAGCGATCCGATGGTCTTCCTCGCGCCGACGCTGTTTTCGCTGGGCCTCACGCTGCTGTTCCTGCGCGTGTATCCCTTCCTGCTGCGCATCGGCGCGCGCGTGCTCGAACTGACCAGCAACATTGCGCTGCTGATGGCTCTGCGCGAGCTGACGCGCTCCATCGGGCGCTATCGCGGCACGCTGCTGATGACCTGTTTCACCCTGAGCCTGATCGGGTTCACGGCGTCGATGGCGAGCACGCTCGACCGCAGCCTGAAGGACGTGATCGACTATCAGGTCGGCGCGGATCGCGTGCTGGTGGTTGCCAGCGAAGCCCAGACCGAAGAGGGCGACTCGTCCGACAGCGGCACGACCCTGACCGTGGTCGGTTATAACACGCTGCCCGCCAGCAACCTGCTGCAAATCCCCGGCGTTTATGCCGAATCGCGCGTGGGGCGTTTCGACTCGCAGATCGTGCTGTCCAACCAGCGCGTGACCGGCACGGTGCTCGGCATCGACCGCGAGTCGATGGCCTCTGTCGCCTACTTCCGCGACGACTACGGCTCCATGCCGCTGGCCGATCTGCTCAACGAGCTGGCAGGCCAGCGCAACGGCATCCTGATCAATGCCGCCACGGCGAAACAGTACAACCTGACCGTCGGGCAGGAGATTACGATGCAGATCACCGCGCTCGGCGCGCAGTACAGCACCACCGTGCCGATCATCGGCGTGATCGATTACTTTCCCACGCTCGATCCGCGCGACGGCTTTTTCGCCATCACCAACATCGACCCGATCATGGAGCTGGTGGGCACGGAGCTGCCGCACGATGTCTGGCTGCGACTGGAGCCGGGCGCGGACGACGCGGCAGTGCTGGCCGAGGTCAAGGAAATGGGCTACCCCGTGCTCGAATGGCAGAACCCCGACGAGCTGATCTACGAAGCGCAGACCGATCCGACGCGGCGCGGTGTGCTCGGCTTCCTGTCGGTGGGGTTTGTCTCGGCCATTTTCCTGACCCTGGTTGGCAGCGTGATCCAGAGCACCGCCTCCTTCCGCACGCAGGCGGTCCAGTTGGGATCGCTGCGCGCGATGGGCCTGGGCGGGGGCGCGGTCGGAACCTATCTCATGTCGTCGCAGGGCATCGCGGCGCTGGGAGGCATCGCGGGCGGCACGGCGATCGGGATGGCGAGCACGCTGTTGTTCCTGCCGCTGCTGGACTTCAGCGGCGGTCTGCCGCCCTATCTGGTGCGCGTGGCGTGGGACGATATCACGCTGGTTTATTCGCTGTTCGCCGCGATGCTGTTTGGCGTCTCGGTGGCGACGACGGTGCTGCTCAGCCGCCAGCGTGTTTCGACACTGGTGAAGTTAGGTGATGCATAACGATGGCTAACGTGAGCAACATGGGGGCTTCAAGGATGAAAGTACGATATCACACGACGCTGTTTGCGCTCCTGATCGTCGCGCTGCTGGCCGCGGCGTGCTCCTCCGGGGATCAATCCGAAGAGGGCAGCGCGGGATCGGCGGCGGCGACTTCGACGCCCGTGCCCACGGCGGCGCTGTCGGCCCGGCCCACGTATACCGTGGAGCGCGGCACGGTCGAGGACGTGTTCACCTTCACCGGGCGCTGGCAGGCGCGCGACCAGCTGTCGCTGTCCTTCCCGACCAGCGGCACGATCCGGCAGGTGAACGTCCGCGCCGGGGACGCCGTCAGCGCGGGCGATCTGCTGGCCGACTACGACACCTCCGACCTGGAAAACCAGCTTGCCAGCGCGCAGTTGAATCTGGAATCGGCCCTGTCGAACATCGACACCAGCGAAACGGGCAGCGTCGAAAGTGTCGAGAACGCGCAAATCTCGCTGGCGAACGCCCGGCTGTCGCTGGAAAGCCAGAAAAACAGCAGCCCGTGGACCAGCGTCGCGTCGGCCAAGCTCCAGTTGGAATCGGCTCAGCGCAGCCTGGACGACGCCAACCGCTCGTACCTCGAAGCCCTCAGTCACCCTGAAAATCCGGCCTCGTCGGCTGACAGCGCCTACCAGCAGGTCCAGAGCGCGCAGCAGCAGCTTGACAGCGCGCAGATCAGCTACTCGTCGGCGGCACAGAGCTACAGTAACTACGAAATCCAACTCGAACAGCAGGAAAACGCTGTCCTTCAGGCGGAGTTGGCCCTTGAGCGCGCGATTGCCGACGCCTCGGCGGGCGTCAGCGACGAAAGCGTGCGCTCCGCCCAGTTGAACATCGACCAGATCAACGAAGACATCGCCAACGCCTCGCTCTACGCGCCCATCGATGGCGTGGTGCTTCAGGTCAACATCGCCACCGGCGATTCCGTGCAGGCGTACTCGACCGTGATCGTGATCGGCCTGCCGGAGCCAAAGGAAGTGATCGCCAGCCTGGCCCTGACCGACGCGAACAACCTCGCCGTCGGCATGACCGGCACATGCCAGGTGATGAACCAGCCAGCAACGGCGGTTGGCTGCGCGGTGCGGCGTATCCCGCTCAACAGCAGCGATGCCGACCAGACGACGCGCGTTGCCGCGTCACTGGAAGGCGTCGCGGATAACCAGTTGATCGAAGTGGATATTCCGCTCGAAGTGCGCGAGGACGTGCTCTGGCTGCCGCCGAGCGTGATCCGCACCTTCCAAAACCGGACCTTCGTCGTGTTGCAAACGGCGGACGGCCCGCAAACGGTGGACGTGGAACTCGGCCTGCAAACCGACGACCGCGTAGAGATTGTCAGCGGCGTGCAGGAAGGTGACGTGGTCGTCGCGCCCTAGGGGATGGGCGTAGGGGCGTATTGCGATACGCCCCTACAAACCCCGGTCTCGCTTTTTCTCCCCTCTCCAACTTGATTGGAGAGGGGCCGGGGGTGAGGTCTCGACGATGATCCACCCGCCTCGCAGGGGCAGTTCACGAATTGCCCCTGCGCAGACACGAACGATATGCAGAACACATCGCAGCGAAACGGACGTAAATCGCTCATGGCGAATAATGCGAGTAACGGAACAGGACAGCCGTACATCAACTGCACCAACGTCGTCAAGGCGTACACCGTCGGCGATCACGAGATCGTGGCGCTGCGCGGGATCGACTTCACGATGGCGAAGGGCGAAATGGTGGCGATTGTCGGGCCGAGCGGCGCGGGCAAAAGCTCGCTGCTGAACCTGCTCGGCGGGCTGGATACGCCCACGGCGGGGCGCCTGACCGTCGGCGACATCAACCTGATCGACCTCAAGCGCCAGAAACTTGCGGAATACCGTCTGCGGCTGGTGGGGTTCGTGTGGCAGCAGGTCGGGCGCAACCTGCTGCCGCACCGCTCCGCCCTGCGCAACGTCATGCTTCCGATGATGCTCGCCGGGACCGGCTGGCGCGAGCGGCGCACCCGCGCGAAGGAACTGCTCGCGGCGGTTGGCATGGCCGAGCACGCGCACAAGCGCCCGGCGCAGTTGTCGGGCGGTCAGCAGCAGCGCGTGGCGATCGCGGTCGCGCTGGCGAACGAGCCGCAGTTGCTGCTGGCCGACGAGCTGACCGGTGCGCTCGATCACGCCAGCGCCATCCAGGTCATGCAGCTTATCGCGGACCTGCGCCAGCGTTACGGCCTGACGATCCTCATGGTTACGCACGACATGGAGGTCGCCGCGTTTGCCGACCGCGTGCTGACCCTGCGCGATGGTGCGCTCGGCCAGCATATGACCGAGGCCGGGGAGGAGGCCGCACCGTCTCTCGATGGCGAGGGCCGCATCCGGCTGCCGGTCGCCGTGCGCTCCCAACTGAACGATGCGGCGCGCATCACGGTCGAGATCCGGCCCGAAGGCGTGCTGCTCCGCCCCGAACACGAGGCCGCCGACGATACCGACGCGGTGCTGCAAGACATCCTGCCCCAGAAGGACGGCCACCGGCGCGGTCTGCGCTTCTGGCGTAACGGGCATGCCAAAGAGGAGGTGCGCCAGTGAAAGACGAGCTGGCGATCAAAGTGCGGGGCGTGCAGCGTCACTTTGGCGATCTCAAAGTGCTGCGCGGCGTCAATCTGGATGTGCACGTGGGCGAACTTGTCGCGCTCTACGGCCCGTCGGGCAGCGGCAAGACGACCCTGATCAACCTCATCGGTGCGCTGGACCGTCCCGACGGCGGCAGCATCGACGTGTTGGGCCAGGACGTGCTGCGCATGAACGATGGCCGCCGCGCCCGCCTGCGCCGCAAACAGATCGGCTTCATCTTCCAGGGCGCCACACTGCTGCCCACCTATTCCGCAGAGGAAAACATCGATCTCGCCCTGCGGCTCCCTCACCTGAACGTGTTCGAGCGGCGGCGGCGCATCAAGGCCGCCCTGTCTGCCGTGGGCCTCAGCGCCTGGGCCGACCATATGCCGGAAGAACTGAGCGGCGGCCAGCGCCAGCGCATCTCGATCGCGCGTGCGCTCGCGCTGCAATCGCCGCTGATCCTGGCCGACGAGCCGACGAACGGGATCGATACGCCGACGACGCGGCGCATCCTGTCCCTCTTTCGCGGCATCGCTGCCGCCCAGGATACCACCTTCGTCATCGTCACTCACGACCCTATGCTCGTGGACTATGTAGATACCGTTTATGACTTATCAGATGGCATCGTAATCCAGCGCGTGGCAGAACCAGAGGGGGAACAGCCCCAGCGGGAGGAAGAGCATGTCTAAAATTGCGGGAAAGTTCATGATCGTTGTAATGCTCCTTGGGACGTTTGCGATGGGAGCGTTGTTCTCGTACTACGGACTGCCGGAGGACGCCAAGACGTCGCTGGCCCAGTCGGACGCGACGGAAACCGTCGATGCGCCGTCCGCCACGCCGACCCAGGCGAACACGGCCACCCCGACCCCGCAGAAGTCGCCCACGGTCGCCGCGACGCTGCTGCCGCCGCCGACCTTTGAGCCCGCGACGGTCACGCCGACCGCCTCGACGGTGCCCAGCCCGACGGTCGTGCCCACAACCGATATCAACATCTCGATCCCCGGCCTGCACGGCGCTGAGACGGCCACGCCCAGCTCGACGCCCGGCTGTGAAACCCGCGCCGACTGGAAATTGACCTACACCGTGCAGTTCAACGATACACTTACGTCGATTGCCAACCTGTACGGCGTTTGGCCTGAAGATATTGCGGAGGCCAACTGCCTGGACGACGTGAACGTGATCGTCGAGGGCCAGGTGCTGCACGTCCCCGGCGATTCGCAGCCGGTGTTGCCTGCCGTCGAGTGTGTGGACTGGGAAGTGCTGACGCCCTTCAACGGCACGCAGGGCGTGCCCGCCGACGGCACCGTGACGTTCAACTGGCGCGGGCCGCAGTCGCCTATCAGCCTGATCCGCATCTACCGGCCCGACGGCACGATCTACGAGCGCACGGTCGAGCTGCGCCAGAACGAACAGATCGATCTGAACGACTATCTGACGCAGGAAGGCACGTATACGTGGTACGTCTACCCGCTGGACCAGTACTACCAGCAGGTGAGCTGTAAAGAGGGTGGCCCGTGGACCTTCTACAAGCCGCTGTCCGCGACCGCAACGCCGACGAACGAGCCGACCAGCGCGCCGTCTTCGAATACGAACAACTCGCAGCCGACCGTGATCGTGGTCACGGCGACGCCCGCTCCGGCGACAGCAATCCCGGCGACGGCCACCACCGAGCCGCCGACCGAAACGCCGGTGCCGTAGCAAGGAAAGTATTCGTTTGGAGCAGGATAACCGGCTTGGTAGGGGCGCATTGCCATACGCCCCTACCAGCCGCAAAATATACGGTTCCTGGAGCGAACTTCTTTCCTCCGCTTGTGGGCGGCAGGGGAGATCTATACGTTCATAACGCGCTCTGGAAGCAAACGATACACTTAAGCGGGTTTTCGAAAAGATCTGGCTTATAAGGAGGTTGAGGTTTACCTCACCCCTTAACCCCCGACCCCTTTTCCCCTCTCCAATCAGATTGGAGAGGGGCCAGGGGTGAGGTTCTTTTTTGCTAAATCTTTTCAAGGTTTCACTTAAGCAGGTTGCCATTGGACTTGGCATTAGAATCGTGGATAACCCTGTTTTAGCGTCACGAAGGTGAGATGGAGTACCGGCGATGGCTATCGCATATCTACGGCGTCGGCGGAAACTGGCAAATCCGAACTCGATAGGGTGGCAGCTTCCACTAACTTACGCGGGCATTGCACTCTTGGCCGTGTTGGCGTTGAGCGGGCTGCTGCTGCTTACGCTGCGCAGCCACTACAGCACGCTCGAAAAGCGCTACCTTGAGGCAAGCGCCCGGGAAATGAAACGCAGCGTCGAGCGGATTTACGGCGACCGGGACCTGTTGGACAACGATGTGTTCCAATCGGCTGTCAACGTGTACTCCTTCCTGTCGCATGTGCGGGTCCGGTTCATGGATGCCGACGGCCAGTTGATCGCGGATTCGGGCGAAACGTCCGAACAGAACGTGCTGAGTTTTGACGTGCGCGGCCCGCAGTCCGGTGAGAAGCCGCAGTCCGGCGAGGGCAACGGCTACGAGACGTTCCTGCGCATCGAGCGCGGCCTCTCGCTGGATACGCCTGCGGGCACGCCCGCCGAGGGTGGGCAGCGCTACCCGATCGACATGCCGCCCGAAGCGATAGATCGCCTCGCGTGGGGCATCCTGACCGATCAGGATCGCACCAATCTGCGCACGACGCTCACCCTGCATAACGAAAACGGCGTCATCATCGGCTACGTGGAACTGTCCGAAAGCCCGGCGTTCGGCGGCGAGATCATCGAAGACGTGGCGGGTAAGGCGGCGGTCGCGGGCGGCATCGCCGTGCTGCTGGCGGGTGCTGCGGGCTGGATCGTCAGCCGCCGCATCAGCCAGCCGGTGCTGCTGCTGGCCGACACGACGCGTCACATGGCCGAGGGCGATCTCTCGGTGCGCGTGGCGCTGGATCGCCGTGACGAGTTCGGGCTGCTGGCGCAGGGTTTTAATACGATGGCCGAGCGCGTCGAAACGACGGTGACGGCGCTACGCCAGTTCGTCGCGGATGCCGCGCACGAGATCAGCACGCCCATCACGGCGCTGCGCACCAACCTGGAGCTGGCCGCCGAGGACGGCTCGATCGAGTATCAGGGCGACATCAAGCGCGCGCTGGCCGAGCTGGACCGGCTGCAGGGTTTGGCCCAGGGACTGCTGACCCTGTCCCGGTTGGAATCGCGCGATGCGGAGCGCGTGCGCCTGCCCGTGGACCTGATCGTGCTGTCCCGGCAGATGATCGAGCGCTTCGCCTCCCGCGCGGAGCAGGCGGGCGTCAGCATGGTGCTGAATGCACCCCAGGCCGCGCCGCTGGTGGTGCAGGCCGACGAGCACCAGATCATCCGCGTCCTCGATAACCTGCTCGACAACGCGCTGAAGTTCACGCCATCTGGCGGCACGGTGACTCTGGACGTCGAAAACGTGGAAGGGGCCGCCGAACTGCGCGTGAGTGATACGGGCATCGGCATTCCCGAAGAAGATTTACCCCGGCTGTTCAGCCGCTTCCACCGGGGACGCAATACGGCGGCCTATCCCGGCAACGGCCTGGGGCTGGTCATAACGAAGGCAATTGTAGTTGAGCACGGGGGGCAAATCGCGGTAGAGACGCACGACGGCGGTACGAAGTTCACCGTGCGGCTTCCATGCGATGGTCACGAAAGGCATATGACATGACAACGTATCACATTCTATTGATCGAGGACGATCCGGGGATCGCCGGGAGCCTGCAAACGGCCCTCATCCGCGACGGGTATCGCGTCCACTGGAAGGATCGCGGCACGGAGGGGGTTGAATATGCCTGCGAGCACAATCCCCACCTGATTATTCTGGACGTGCGCCTGCCGGATGGCTCCGGCTTCGACTTTTGCCGCCAGATGCGTCAGTCAGGCGTGCACCAGCCTGTGATTATTCTGACCGTGCACTCGGACGAGGTCGATAAGGTGCTCGGCCTGGAGATGGGCGCGGACGATTATATGACCAAGCCCTTCAGCCTGCGCGAATTGTTGTCGCGGGTGCGGGCGCAGATTCGCCGCTCGTACGGCGAGCTGGCCGTGGTGGACAGCGACATGCTCTACGCGGGCGATCTGGTCATCGACCGGCGGCGGGGCAACGTCATGCGCGGCGGCAAGATTATCAACGTCACGCCGACCGAGCTGCGCTTGCTGACCTATCTGGCCCAGCATCCGAATCAGGTGCTCAGCCGGGGGCAGATCCTCGACGCCGTCTGGGGCAGTGAAACGTCGCCCGATACCGAACAGGTGGTGACGGTCAACATCCGCCGCCTGCGCGAGAAGATCGAGCTGAACCCCAGCGATCCCGATCTGGTCCTGACCGTGCCGGGCATTGGCTATAAGCTGGTGAGCTGACGCGACTACGGCGGGGCATAAGTATACAGGAGCGGAAATTCGCCTCTGGTGACGTAGGGGTAGACCTTGCTCTACCCGGCGGGCGATGCAAGCATCGCCCCTACGAAAAAACATGAACCTATTACGCGAGGCGGCACGATGACAGGGCCGCCTCGCCGCCGTTGTCCGGCAGGCGCGACCCCCTCGCGCGCGGACTTGATACAATCGAACCATATCACTGCTGCCGGGAGCGAACGGATATGGTCAGCACGCAGCCCAAAATTCTGCTGGTCGATGACGAGAGCGCCATCACCTATAATCTCGCGCCCTTTCTGGAACGCGCCGGATTCGCCGTCCAGGTGGCGCAGGATGGCCCCTCGGGGTTGGAGGCCGTGGCGAGCTTCCGGCCCAGCCTCGTCGTGCTCGACGTGCTGATGCCCGGCCTCAACGGGCGCGAAGTGCTGCGCCGTCTGCGCCAGTCCGGCGACTGGACGCCCGTCATCCTGCTGACTCAGGTCGGGGATGCCGTCGAGCGCGCGATGGCGCTCGAAGAAGGCGCGGACGACTACCTCAATAAGCCGTTCGATCCGCACGAGTTGGTCGCGCGCATTCGTACCGTGCTGCGCCGCGCGCGCCCCGGTGTGCCCCCGCTGGCGGCGGCGTCGCGCCTCGTCAGCGGCGGTCTGTCGCTCGATCGTCCGTCGCGCCGCGTACGTCTGGACGAACACGAAATCCCCCTGACGCCCAAGGCGCTCAACCTGCTCGAATACCTCATGACGCACCCCGACGAACTGATCACGCGCGAGCGCCTGCTCGATGCCGTCTGGGGCTGGGACTACCCGGCAGGGATCCGCACCGTCGATACGCGCATCGCGGAGCTGCGCAAAGCCCTGGGCGACGACGCGCTCAATCCCCGTTATATCGAGACCCTCCCCGGCGAAGGCTACCGGTTTATCGCGGCGGTGGAGGCGGGGGCGTGAAGCAGATCGTCTGGCTGACGGTGATCCTGCCGGTCGGCATCAGCCTCGTGATCCTCGCGCTGATGGCGAACGGCCTGCTGGCCGACCCGGAAGTGCGCGTGGAAATCGACGAAGGGCTGGTCGTCGTGATCATCGGCGCGCTGCTCTCCGGCATGATCGTGCTCAACATTCTCGTGCAGGAGTGGCGCACGTACATGGAAGCCCAGAACATGATGCGCGCCCGCGCCGAAACCGCCGCCGAGCACCGCCGCTTTTTGAACCGCCTCGATCACGAACTGAAGAATCCGCTGATGGCGATCCGCGCAGGCTTAGCGAACCTCTCCGGCGCGACCGATCCCGCCGACCGCGCCGACATCCTGGCGAGCGTCGAGACACAGGCCCAGCGCCTCGGCCACCTGATCGGGGATCTGCGCAAAGTGGCCGAGATCGGCGCGAAGCCGTTGGAGCCGTCCGCCATCGACGTGAAAGATCTGCTGGAAGAAATCTACGACATCGCCCGCGACGAGCCGCAGGCCGCCGATCGCCACCTCGCGCTCAGCCTGCCGCAGCCCCCGGCGGCGCTGCCCGGCATTCGCGGCGACCGCGATCTGCTGCTGCTCGCGCTGCACAACGTGGTCAACAATGCGATGAAGTTTTCGCGCCCCGGCGACCGTGTGCAGATTTCCGGCTATACGGCGGGCGGCGTCGTGTTGATCGAAGTGCGCGACACCGGCCCCGGCATTCCCGAAGCGGATCTCGCGCACGTGTGGGAAGAACTCTACCGGGGTCACAACGCGCAGGGCATCGCGGGCAGCGGCATCGGCCTGTCGCTGGTGCAGTCTATCGTGGCTCGCCACCAGGGCCGCGTGACGCTTCAGAGCACGCCGGGGCAGGGCACTGCCGTCACGCTTCAGCTTCCCATTGCCGCCGCCGAGCCGGTTCCCCTGCGCGCCGCCTCCTGATGGGCTGTGATATCGTTTTTCAGATCTGTAACATCCCTGCCATCTCCTCATAACATCTCCTCTCTATAGTAGTGATGTTGGCCTGAATAGCGCGGGGGCTTTTGATGCCTGGCGTCAGCATAGTGGCTCAGTATGAGACAGCATCGGAACTAGAGGGCGCGGCAAACCGGTTGAAGGCGGCAGGCTTCGCGGCGGACCAGATGTCAATCGTCACGCAGGATCTGGAGACGGAAAAACAGGCGCGCGGATATGTAACGGTAGGCGATATGGCGCGGGATGGCGCGCGCGCCGGGGCGTGGATCGGCGGGTTGTTGGGGCTTGTATTGGGAGCCGCCGTAGGCCGCGCGCCGCTGGTGCAGGGAGGCTGGTGGGTGACGACTGCCGCCGCTGGTGTGGATGGCATTGTAATCGGGGCGTTGGGCGGGTTGTTATGCGGGCTGCTGTTGGGTGTAACGGTAATGCGCGAGCGTGTCTTGAAATATGAAGCGGCGGCGGGTGGCAATAAGTATCTGTTGATTGTGAGTTGTTCGGCCAGCGACGCAGCGCAGGCTGGCGCGATCCTCGATCGCGCGGGCGGGTCGCTGCGCGTCTATACCACCCAGGAGGGTCCAGCCGCGCCCCGGTGAAGGGACGCTGTGCGTCGGCGCGGCAGGTTGCGAGATTGTAATCGGAACGCACAAAAATGTTAAAACTCTCCTGATAGTCTGTGCAGTTGAATGTGGTGGAAAAGGAAAGGTGAAGGAAGCGATATGGTAAAGCGTCGAATCTTCTATGGTGCGGCGACGGCGGCTATGGCTCTTGTCGTTTTGTTATCGGTATTTTTGATGTCCGGCGGTGTGGGTACGACGGTGCAGGGCGCGACCCTTCTGGACGCGACCGCGACGCCCATGCCGGTCATGGCGGTTGACAGCACCTCGGCCAGTTCGGTTGCCGCTGCCGCCGATACGGTCATCGAGCAGCTTTACAACGCGGTCAGTCCCTCGGTCGTGTCGATCAACGTCGTGGCGACCCGCCAGGGCAACGGCTACTTCCCCGGCTCGACCATCAGCGGGACCGGCTCCGGTTTCGTGATCGACACCGCAGGCCACATCGTCACCAATAACCACGTGGTCGAAGGCGCGACCGATATCGAAGTCAACTTCGTGGATGGCACCATCGTGCGCGGCACGATCGTCGGGACCGACGCGAATTCCGACCTCGCCGTGATCCAGGTCGATCTGCCCGCCGAACAGCTTCACCCGGTGGCGTTTGCCGATTCCGACGCGCTGACCATCGGCCAGTCCGTGCTGGCGATCGGCAGCCCGTTCGGCCAGCGCTGGACGCTGACGACCGGCATCATCAGCGGCCTGGACCGCACCATCGACGGCCTGAACAACTTCTCGATTGGCGGCGTGATCCAGACCGATGCGGCCATCAACCCCGGCAACAGCGGCGGCCCGCTGCTGAATCTCGACGGCGCGGTGATCGGCGTCAACTCGCAGATCATGACCGAGTCGGGCAGCAACTCCGGCGTCGGCTTCACCATCCCCAGCAACCTCGTGCAGCGCGTGGCGAACGAGCTGGTCAAGAACGGTGAGGTGCAGTACAGCTACCTGGGTATCGAGGGCGGCGACATCAGTCTGGCGATCATCGAAGCGCTCGATCTGCCCAACAACCAGCAGGGCGTCGTGGTCAGCAACGTGCAGTCTGGCGGTCCGGCGGATCAGGCGGGCCTTCAGAGCGCCACGATCCACCAGCAGGGCATGACCCAGACCATCGCCAGCGCGGACATCATCACCGCCATCGACGGCACGCCGCTCAACGGCATGGAATCGCTGATCAGCTATCTGGCGAATCACACCTCGCCTGGCCAGAAAGTGACTCTCACCGTCCTGCGCGGCGGTCACGAGCAGAGCATCGAGGTTACGTTAGGCCAGCGTCCTTCTAGCGCAGCATAAGCAGCACACATAAGGTCACTATGATCACGGTCGAGAACCTGAAAAAGTCCTACGGTGCGATTCAAGCGCTCAACGACGTGAGTTTTCAAGTCGAGGCCGGTGAGATCGTCGGGATGCTCGGTCCCAACGGGGCGGGCAAATCGACGACGATCAAAATCCTCACCGGCTACCTGCACCCGGACAGCGGCTCGGTCACGATCAACGGCCTGGACATCCTGACTCACACTCAGGAGGTCCAGGCCCAGATCGGTTATCTGCCCGAAACCACGCCGCTCTACGGGGATCTGTCGGTGCAGTTCTACCTCAAGCTGATGGCCGACATGCGCGGCATCCCCGCCGCCGACCAGCCGCCCCTCATCTCCGAAGCGATCGTCGTCACCAGCCTGCAAAACTTCCGCGCGCGGCCCATCAGCCAGCTCAGTAAAGGCTTGCGGCAGCGTGTCGGGCTGGCCCAGGCGATTCTGCACAGGCCCCGCCTGCTGATCCTCGACGAGCCGATGATCGGGCTGGACCCGACGCAGATCGTGGAGATCCGCAACCTGATCCGCCGCCTCGCTCAGACGACCACCGTCCTGTTTTCGACGCACATCCTGTCCGAAGTCGAGGCGCTGTGCGACCGCGTGATCGTGCTCATGGGCGGCGAGGTCAAGGCCGATGCCCGCCTGAGCGATCTGTCGCGCACGGCGGATATGGTCCTGGTGCTGGGTCAGGACGGCCAGGGCGTCGCGCCGCAGCTTCAGGCGCTGCCCGCCGTGGACGAGGTGCAGACCTTCCGCACGCCGGAGGGCTGGCCCGCCTACCGCGTCGTCAGCGCGCAGGACCTCTGCCCCACGATTTATGACCTCGCGCGCAGCCACGACTGGCCCGTGCGCGAACTGAAACGCGAAACACTGACACTCGAAGCGATCTTTAACCAGCTTGTCGCTGCCGAGGGATAGCCGGGTCATGAAACAGATTCTCTCAATCACGCGAAAAGAGCTTAACAGCTACTTTAGCTCACCGATGGCGCTCATATTTGTGGGCGTTTTTCTTGCGGCGACCCTGTTCACCTTCTTCTGGGTCGATACCTTCTTCGCGCGCGGCCTTGCGGACGTGCGCCCCATGTTCCGCTGGATGCCCACGCTGATGATCTTCCTCGTCGCGGCGCTGACCATGCGCCAGTGGAGCGAGGAGCAGCAGACCGGCACGCTCGAAATGCTGTTCACCCTGCCAATGAAGTTGTGGCAACTGGTAATCGGCAAGTTTTTGGCGGTGGTCGGGCTGGTTGTGGTGGCGCTGGCGCTGACCGCCTTCCTGCCGATCACGATCTCGTTTTTCGGCAATCCCGATCCCGGCCCGATCGTCGGCGGCTATCTGGCCGCCGTGCTGATGGCCTCCGCTTACGCCGCGATCGGCCTGTTCATCTCGTCGCGCACCAAAAACCAGATCGTCGCGCTGATCGTCACGGTGCTGGTTTGCGGCCTGTTCCAGCTCGTCGGCAGCCAGCAGATCACCGGCCTCGTTAATGCCGACGTGGGCGAGATCCTGCGCGCGTTCGGCACGGGCAGCCGCTTCGAAAGCATCGAGCGCGGCGTGCTCGATCTGCGCGATCTGCTCTATTACGTCTCGCTGACCGTGGTCTTCCTGGTGCTCAACGTCTTCTCGCTGGACAACAAGCGCTGGGGCATTGGCGACGCCGCGAAGCAGATGCGCTTCAACAGCAAGGTCGGCGTGACGCTGCTGGCGGTCAACCTGCTGGCCTTCAACGTGCTGCTCTACCCGTTCCACAGTGGCCGCCTGGACCTGACCGCCGACCGCCAGTACAGCCTGTCCGACGCGACGAAGGATCTGCTGGGCAACCTGCAGGAGCCGCTGATCGTGCGCGGCTATTTCAGCAAAGATAACCACCCGCTGCTGTCGCCCCTGATCCCCACCATCGAGGACATGCTCGAAGAGTACAAGATCGCGTCCAACGGCAAGATGGACCTGAAGATCCTCGATCCCATCGACGATCCCGAAGCCGAAGCGGAGGCCAATCAGGTCTACGGCATCCAGCCGACGCCGCTGCAAGTTTCCGAGCGGTCGGGCGCGTCGGTGCTCAACGTCTACTTCGACATCCTGATCCGCTACGGCGACCAGAGCACCACGCTCAACTTCCAGGATCTGATCGACGTCACGCAGTACGGCAACGATGTAGACGTGCACCTGAAGAACCTGGAGTATGACCTCACGCGCAGCATCCGTAAGGTGGTCTACGGCTTCCAGAGCATCGACGCGGTGCTGGCGACGTTGAGCGAACCGGCGCAGCTGACCTTCTACTACACGCCGAGCACGCTGCCCGATTCCCTGGCCGACGCGCCCGACACGATCCAGACCGTCGCGCAGGGCATCGCGGATGCGTCGGACGGCAAGCTGGTGTTCACCAGCGTCAACATGGACGACGCGTCCAGCAACGTCGATCCGCAGCAGCTCTACAACCAGTACGGCATCCAGCCGATTGCGACGGGTTTCCTCTCGGCGGATACCTACTACCTGTACATGGTCGCCAGCGCGGCGGGCAAAAACGAAGTCATTTACCCGTCCAGCACCATCGCCGAAGCCGACGTGCGCAGCAGCATCGAAGGCGCATTGCAGCGCATCGCGCCCGGCTTCCTGAAGGTGGTGGGCCTGTGGACCTCCGCCGACCAGCAGGACGAGATGGCCGCCTACTACGGCCAGTCGAGTTCGCTTCAGGCGTTCGATACCGTCTCGCAGATGCTCGGGAGCGACTACGACGTGCAGACCATCGACCTGACGACCGGGCAGGTGCCCGACAACATCGACCTGCTGATGTTGATCGGCCCGAAGGACTTCACCGACATCGAGCGCTACGCGGTGGACCAGTATCTCATGCGCGGCGGCACGGTCGTCGTGATGGGCGGCAGCTACGACCTGGGCGTGGACCAGATGATGGGCACGCTGGCCCTGGTCCCCATCGAAAACGGCCTGCAAGACATGCTCGCCTCCTACGGCGTGACGGTCGAGCCGACCGTCGTCATGGACACGCAAAACGCGCCGTTCCCGGTACAGGTCGCGCGCAACGCGGGCGGCGTGACGGTGCAGGAGATCCAGGCGATCGATTACCCGTACTTCGTCAACGTGCGCGCCAGCGGCATGGACCGCGACAACCCGATCCTGGGCAGTCTCGCCTCGGTGACGCTCAACTGGGCCTCGCCGCTGACCGTGGACGCGGACAAAAACGCGAACCGTCAGGTCACCACGCTGCTCAAGTCCAGCGCGAACGCCTGGACGACCGACAGCCCCAGCGTCGAGCCGAATTTCACGCTCTACCCGGAACTGGGCTTCCCCGCCGGGTCCGATCAACAGTCGTACCCGCTGGCCGTGGTCATCGAAGGCAGCTTCGACAGCTATTTCAAGGACAAGGAATCGCCCTTCGCGGCGGCGACCGAAACCCCCGCCGACACGGGCACGGGCGGCGGCTCGGAATCCGCCCCGGCGGCCCCCGTCAATGGCCCGATCGCGTCCTCGCCGGACACAGCCCGCCTGATCGTGATCGGCAGCAGCGAGTTCCTGAACGACAACGTGATGCAAACCGCGTCGCGCGTGGACCAGGAAAGCTATACCAACGACCTCCAACTGGTCGAAAACGTGGTGGACTGGTCTACCGAAGACACGGATCTGCTCGCCATCCGCTCGCGCGGCGAATCGGCGCGCCTGCTCGATCCGCTCTCGGATCACGATCAGCGCTTCTGGGAAGGGTTGAACTACGGTTTTGCGCTGGTGAGCCTGCTGGCACTCGGCGGGCTGTGGCAGTGGCGCAAGCGGACCGAAAAGCCGATGGCGCTGGTGACCGTTCCTGTGGCTGCAACACCCGAGGTGCACGACGATGAACAAGACTAATCGAATTCTGGCGGCGGTGCTGGTCGTCCAGCTCGTGCTGCTGGCGGCGATCAACCTGTGGCCTCACTCGGAATCGAAAGCGGCGGGTGGGGCGCTGGTGGCGGACTTCGCGCCCGACAGCATCATGCACATCCAGGTCACCGGCTCCGACGAGACGCAGGTCGCGCTCGAAAAGACGGATAACGGCGGCTGGGTGCTGCCCGCTTACGACGACTTCCCCGTGAACGCCTCGACCGTCACCACGCTGTTGAGCGGCGTGCAAAACCTGACCACCGACCGCCTGATCACCGAGTCGGCCAGCAGCCACCGCCGCCTGAAGGTCGCGGACGACGAGTACGAGCGGGTGGTCGAGCTGACTGCGTCCGGCGGCGCGACGACGAAACTGTATCTGGGCAGCTCCGGCAGCGGCAGCACGATTTACGTGCGGCTCGACGGCGAGGATCAGGTCTACCTGGAAAGCGGCCTGTCGTCCACCAGCGCGCCGTCCGACGTGAGCCGCTGGGTGAACACGCTCTACTTCAACGCCGCGTCCGATCAGATAACCTCGCTCACGCTGACGAACGCGAACGGCACGTTCGACTTCACCAAAGCGGGTGAAGGTTGGACGATGGCCGGGCTTGCGGACGGCGAAACGCTCAACCAGGATACGTTCAGCACGCTGCTCAGCCAGGTGACCGCGCTGCGGTTGAGCAAGCCGTTGGGCAAGACCGCGCAGGACACGTACGGCATGGACGCGCCGCAGGCGGTGATCACGCTGCACGTCATGGAAGCGGAAGCCGCGCCCGCCGCGACGGAGCAGGCCGAACTTTCGACCTCGCTGCTGCCGTCCACCGAGGAAGTGCCCGAAGCGACCATCGCCCCGACCGCGACCCCTGTCATGGTCGAGCACGAGTACACGATCACGCTCGGCGCGGCGCTGGATGACGGCGTCGTGGCGAAGGCATCCAATTCCGACTACTACGTGCTGCTGGCGACGACCGTCGCCGGGAACTTTACCGCCAAGACGCGCGCCGATCTGGTCACTGCGCCGCCGGTCGCCACGGAATCGGCTCCGGAATCGATGCTGCCCGGTCTCACGCCGGAAGGGACCGAACCCGTTGCGTTGCCCGGCGTGACGCAAGCGCCCACCGCCGAAGTCACCGAACCCGCCGCGACTCTGCCCGCGACCGAGGCCGCCCCCGAATCGACCCCCGCCGCAACGGCACTGGCGACGGAATCGCCCGCATCGTAATGCTCTTGCATATCCGTGAGGGCGTATTGATGTAATTTAATAATAAATCCGGTCATCACCACGATCTCACCCCCGGCCTGTACATCAAGTTGGAGAGCGGCTGGGGGTGAGGTCGCCTTTGCCTTGTTCCTGACTCACCGTCAACCGCATCCTCTCCAGGGAAGGACGCCAGCCTGTAAATTTAGGCCTCCCTATTTTTACGTTTTTCTAACGCAAATCCCCTCTTGACAGTCAAAACAACCGGACCTATACTGCGCTTAGTTAACGCTCGTTAAGTGAATTGCAGGAGATAATGGCCGACCGTACGAACCGTCGCGACGAGATCCTGGACTCGGCCAGAACGCTGTTTATCAATCAGGGATACGAGACCACCTCCGTGCGCCAGATCGCGGAGCAGGTGGGCTGTACCGAAGCGGCGCTGTACTATCACTTCCCCGGTGGTAAACGTGCCTTGTTCGGGGAGGTGCTCGAAACGAATTTGCCGAGCTGGGTCAACCTCATCACCGCCTGCGGCGAGGCGGAAACGCTGGAGGAGTTTATCCGGGGTGTGGGGCACCTGCTCATCACGGAAGCCAATACGGCGAAGCTCAATCACCTGCGCTGGCTGATGACCGAATATCCGACCCTCAGCGACGAGGAGAAAGAACACGTTCACTATAAGCAAAGCCTGTTCCGCCACGCGCTGATCGAACGCATCATGCGTTACGTGCCGGACCGCCGCGAGGCGGAGCACATCATGTGGACCATCATGTTTACCTTGTTCGGTTACACGGGCTTGATGGTCAATCTCGATGTGAAATCTGAGGTGTCGTTTGACGAGGATGCCTTCATTGCCAGCCTCGCCGCGCGGCTGGCACACGGCGCGACAGCGATCAAACCCGAGCCATAAGGCTCTCAGGCAGCGCCCGCGCCTGTCACGGACCGGCCTGCAATAGACCTTTTCCCATTTAGTTCCCTTTGAATTACATGCTTCTTTGAGGCTTTAGCTCAACGGACGGTCCGCACAGCCGCCCGCGTTAAAGTGTTAAGCTCTCACGCTGTCTTAACAGGAGGAAATCATCGTGGAACGAGCTGCACAACACGCAAAAAATCCATGGCGGGCCATGATTTTCATCGGAATTTCGCTGCTCGTCATCAGCCTGGATAATACGATCCTGAACGTAGCGCTGCCGTCGATCTCGATCGAATTGGGCGCAACGGCCAGCCAGCTTCAGTGGATCGTGGATGCCTACGTCCTGGTGTTTGCCGCGCTGCTGCTGACGATGGGCGCGGTCAGTGACCGGATCGGGCGCAAGCGCGCGCTTCAGTTCGGCCTCGCGTGGTTCGGCGTTTTCTCGCTGATGGCGGCGCTGTCAGGCTCTACCACCATGCTGATCGTTACCCGCGCCCTGCTGGGCCTGGGCGGCGCGACGATCATGCCCTCGACGCTGTCCCTGATTACGTCGATGTTTGACGACGCGAAGGAACGCGCGCAGGCCATTGCGATCTGGGCCGCGATCTTCGGCCTGGGCGTCGGCGTTGGCCCGGTGGTGGGTGGGTGGCTGCTGGAGCACTACCAGTGGAACGCGGTGTTTGTGGTGAACCTGCCGATCGTCGTGCTGGCGATCGTCGGCGGTCAGCTCACCATCGAAGAATCGCGTGACGAGCATGCGCCCCGGCCCGATATCCCAGGCGTGGTGCTGTCCATCACCGGTTTGTTTGCGCTGGTGTACGGCATCATCGAGGCCGGGCAGAGCGGCTGGGCCGAGCAGAACGTGCTGATTGCGTTTGGCGCGGCGGCGGTGCTGCTGGGCATCTTCGGCTACTGGGAATATCGCAGCCCCAACGCGATGCTGCCGCTGGGCTTCTTCAAGAATATGTCCTTCACGGGCGCGAATCTGGCGCTGACGCTGGTCGTGTTCGGCCTGTTCGGTTCTGTGTTCTTCTTCAGCCAGTACTTCCAGTCGGTACAGGGGTACACCGCGCTTGAAGCCGGTCTGCGGATGTTCCCGCAGGCGATCGTGCTGATGTTCGCCGCAACGATGTCGGCGCGCGTTGCGGGTATCCTGGGCACGAAAGTCACGGTCGGCGTGGGCATCCTGATCGCGGCGGCGGGCCTGTTCATGATGTCGCAGGTGTTGGACGTTGATACGCCCTATGGCATCGTCCTGCTGGGTATGGTCATTCTCGGTATCGGCATGGGCACGGCGATGAGTCCCGCCACCAACTCGATCATGGGCAGCGTGCCGGTGCGTAAGGCCGGGATCGGCTCCGCGATGAACGACACGACGCGCCAGTTGGGTGGTGCGCTGGGCGTGGCCGTGCTGGGCACGATCGCCAACAACACCTACCTGACCCAGATCTCGGCGCTGGAATCCAAGCTGCCGCCGCAGGTTCCGGGCGATCTGTACAAGGCCGTGGAAAGCAGCATCCAGGGCGCGCATATTGCCGCTGGTATGGTGCCCGATCCCACGGTGGCACAGTTGATCGTGAATTCGGCCAACCACGCGTTTACGTCGGGTATGAACGACGGCATGTTGATCGGCTCGGCGATCATGCTGCTCGCGGCGCTGGTGGCCTTCGCCATCCTGCCCTCGGAAGTACGCCGCTCGACCGAAGAAGAAATGTCGTTCGGCGTCCGGTCGGATGCCATGCGCGCGCCGGTCGCGGGCGACTGATCGACCGTTTCCCTGGCACGTACAAGCGGGCGATCCCGGTGAGGATCGCCCGCTTTTGTTTGGCCCAAAACACCGACCTCAAACCCCGGCAGCCGTGGTATAGTCACCCTTGTTTTGCGTTCAATTGGCACGCCACCGGAGAAATCACCCCATGACCTTTACATCCCTCTTTGCCGACCGCAAGCCGATGATCGGCATGGTCCATTTGCTGCCGCTGCCCGAAACGCCCGGTTTCGGCGGCAGCGTCGATGCCATTTACCGGCAGGCGCAGGCCGACGCCGACGCGTTGATCGCGGCAGGCATCGACGCCCTGATCGTTGAGAACTTTGGCGACGAGCCGTACCTGATCGGGGAGCCGACGCCCGCGCAGGTCGCGGTGATGGCCGCCGCCTCCTCCATGATCCGCCGTATGACCGCCATCCCGCTGGGCATCAACGTGCAGTTCAACGCCTATCAGGCCGAGATCGCGCTGGCGTATGCGTGTCAGGCGCAGTTCGTGCGCGTCGAGGTGTTCGTGGACACGGTGATCTCCGCGCAGGGGCTGGCGATGCCGTGTTCCGCGCAGATCCAACGCGTGCGGCGGGCGCTCGGCGCGGCGGACGTGCAGCTCTGGGCGGATATCCAGACCAAGTACACGCACAACCTCAAGGATCAGCCGCTGACGGTCTCCGCGAAGGAGGCGCAGGCTGCCGGAGCCGACGCGCTGATCGTGACCGGCGCGGCGACCGGGCAGGCCACCCCGCTCGACGCCGTGACCGAAGTCAAGCGCGTGGTGATGCTGCCGGTCGTGGTCGGCAGCGGCACGACTATCGACAGCCTGCCGGACGTGCTGCGCATCGCGGACGGCGCGATCGTCGGCTCCGCGCTCAAAGTCGATGGCCGCGCGGAGAATCCCGTGTCGGCGGAACGGGCGCAGGCTTTCATGCAGGCTGCGCGCGCGCAGCGGGGCGAGGGATAACACAATGGCGGTTCGACTGCTTGACGCGTTCGCCAGCGATTTTGCGCGCATGTCGGGGGCGGATCTCGCCGCCTCGATCCGGCAGGCGGAAGGGCGTACCCTCGCCGCCGAAGTGATCCTCTCGTCCGAGCCACCCGTGGAAGGTGTGTCGCACGGCGAGATCGCGGCGGCGATGGGCGCGGATCTGATCGCGCTGGACGCCTACGATCCGTTTGCCCCGGCCATACCCGGCGCGCCCGCGTCCGTGCTGGACGATCCCACGCCATTGGAAGCCTACAGCCGCCTGCTTGGCCGTCCGGTCGGAATCAACCTGATCGTGGCGGATGCCGATCTGGGCAGCGGCCTCGGCGGGCGGCGCGTCAGCGAGGCGTCGGTGGAGGCCGTGGCGGCGCAGGGCGCGGACTTCGTGTTCCTCTACGTGCGCCCCAAGATGGGCGGCACGCCGGAGATGATGCAGGCCGCCGCGCGCCTGATCGCGGATCGTGCGCCGGATGTGATGCTGATCGGTGTGCCGTCGTTCAGCCTGCCCGCCCCGCGCGACGCGCAGGGTGTGGCAGGTTACTTGCAGCAGGCGTCCGCGCTGCTCGATGCGGGCTGCGCAGGGATCGGACTGCCCGCGCCCGGCAGCAAACAGGGCTGGCTGTTCGAGCCGACCGCGCAGATCATCGACGCAATCCATGCGCGTGAGGCGCTGGCGTGGTTGTTCGTAACCGGATCGATCGAAGGCGCATCGACCGACGCGATGGTGCAGATCGCGCTGGCGGCCAAACAGCTTGGCGCGGATGCGGTCCGGCTGGACGAGGCGGGCCTGTCGGGGATGCCCGTGCCGGAAAATATCCTGGTGTTTTCTATCGCGCTGCGCGGCAAGCGCCACACCTACCGGCGCATGGCCGCGTCCATTCTGCGCTGACGCCTGTCGGGGCGCATTCGCAATACGTCCCCGTGTGCGTAGGGGTAGGGCTTGCCCGACCCGGCATTTCTCACCACGGGCGCGGCAAGACGTCCCACCGGGTTTTGTAGGGGCGGGTTTGTAACCCGCCCTGGTTTTGATCCGATTTAAAAGTTAAAGACCATACGATACGCCCCACAGACCCTCACCCCTGGCCCCCTCTCAAACCGCCCCCGCCTCCCGGCAGGCAGCGATCGCGGCATCGTCCAGGCCCAGCACGTCGCGCAGCACCTCGACCGTGTGCTCGCCCAGGTGCGGCGGTTCGCGGCGGATACTCGGCGGCGTCGCGGAGAGCTTCAGCGGCGAACCGATCGAGCGCGTCCCGTCATCGGCGGTGTGAATCAGGTCGCGCGCCTGCACGTGCGGATCGTCCAACGCGGCAGGGATGGAATTGATCGGCCCCGCCGGGATGCCCGCCTCCACGAATACACGCGCCCAGGTTTGAACCGGCAGCAGCCCGAACACGGTATCCAACTCGCTGATGAGCCGGTCGCGGTGCTCGACGCGTGCCGGATTGGTGGCGAAGCGCGGATCGATCACCAAGTCGGGCCGTCCGATGATCTCGCACAGCTTGGCGAACTGGCCGTCATTGCCCACCGCCAGCACGAATTCACCGTCGGCGGCGCGGAACGTCTGGTACGGCACGATGTTGGGATGCTGGTTCCCGTACCGGCGCGGTTCTTTGCCGTCTACCAGCGTATTGCTCGCCACGTTGACCAGCGCCGCGATCTGCGAATCGAGCAGCGAAATGTCGATGTGCTGGCCCTCGCCCGTCGCCCCGGCGTGACGCAGCGCGGCCAGGATCGACGTCGCGGCGAACAGGCCCGCCAGCACGTCCGAGATGGCGACGCCCACCTTTACCGGGTCGCCCTCCACCGGGCCGGTGATGGACATCAGCCCGCTCATGGCCTGGATCACGTAGTCGTAGCCGGGGCGGTTGTGGTACGGCCCGGCTTGCCCGAATCCCGTGATGCTGCAGTACACCACCGCCGGGTTCTGCTCGCGCAGATCCTCGAAGCCCAGCCCATAGCCCGCCATCTGGCCCGGCATGAAGTTTTCGACCACGATCTGGCTCTGCGCCGCCAGCCGCCGCGCGAGGTCGCGCCCAATGTCCGATTTGAGATTCAGCGTCAGGCTGCGTTTGTTGCGGTTGGCGCAGAGGAAGTATGCGCTTTGTGCATCCGCGCCGTACCCGGACCACGGCGGCCCCCAGGCGCGCGTATCGTCGCCCGTGCCGGGCCGCTCGATCTTGATTACGTCCGCGCCCAGATCCCCCAGGATCATCGTGCAGAACGGCCCGGCCAGCACGCGCGAAAAATCGAGCACGCGCACGCCGTTGAGTGCGGCATTTCCCGGTTGGCCCATGATCCCGCTCCCTGGCTGTTAAAAAAGGACCGGCAGGGCAGTCCGTGCCGGTCAGATTTGCGATCTAATTTTCCGCTACCGTGGATCGCGGTAGCGGTAACGCACGTGCTTGTACTCCATGTACGCGTCCAGCCCCGGCTGGCCGAGTTCGCGGCCCATGCCGCTCTGCTTCATGCCGCCGAACGGCGCGCGGATGTCGGTGATGTCGTTCACGTTGATGCCCACACCGCCCGCGCGTAGGTGCTTCGCTGCGTAAAACGCCTTGTCCAGATCGTTGGTATAGACGTACGCCGCCAGCCCGTACGGCGTATCGTTCGCCATCTCCACCCCTTCTTCCAGCGTATCGAACGCCGCGATAGGCGCCAGCGGCCCGAACGTTTCCTCGCGCATGACGCGCATATCGCGGTTGACGTTCGTCAGCACGGTCGGCAGGTAGAAATAGCCGTGCGCGTACTGCGTCCCGCTGGGGGCCTGCCCGCCGGTCAGCACCGCCGCGCCGCGTTCCAGCGCGTCCTCGACGTGCCCGACCACCGTTTCGATCGCGGACGCATTGATCATCGGCCCCATGTCTGCGTCCGGCTCCGCGAGGCCGTCCGCCGTGACGCGCAGCTTGCTCGCGGCGTCCGCGAAGCGCTGCGTGAACTCGTCGTAGCGCGCGCGGTGCACGAAGATGCGGTTGACGCTGATGCAGATCTGCCCCGTGTGCGAAAACGTACGGCGCAGCGCTTCCGGCACGGCCATGTCCAGATCTGCGTCATCCGCGACGACGAACGGCGCGCTGCCGCCCAGCTCCAGCGTAACCGGCTTGAGCTGCTGCGCGGCCTGCTGCGCGATCCACAGCCCGGTCGCGGTTGAGCCGGTGAACGCGACTTTGCGGCTCAGCGGATTCGTGACGATCTCCGCGCCGACGCTGCGGCCCGGCCCGGTGACGATGTTCAGCACGCCCGCCGGGATGCCCGCTTCCACGAACGACTTCACGAACAGCGTCGCGGCCAGCGGCGCTTCACTCGGCGGCTTGATCACGAACGTACAGCCTGCCGCCAGCCCTGGTCCCAGCTTCCACGCCAGCAGATCCACCGGGAAGTTCCACGGCGTGATCGCGCCCACCACGCCGATCGGCTGGCGCAGCACAAAACTGTGCGTCGGCCCGATGTCCCCGGCGAAGTGTGTACCGTCCAGGCGGCGGCCTTCTTCGGCGTAAAAATCGATCACGTCCGCGCTGTAGCTGTTTTCCTTGTTCGAGTCGTTCAGCGGCTTGCCGTGTTCCTGCGTAAGCAGGCGGTTCGCTTCGTCCAGGTTCGCGCGGAAGATGTCCATGGCGCGGTGCATGATCGCCGCGCGCTCCCGTGCCGACAGGCCCGCCCACACCGGGAACGCCGCCGTCGCCGCTTCGAGCGCGGCCTGTACGTCCGCCGCCGTGCCCTTCGAGATCGTGCGGATCACGCTGCCGTTGGCGGGGTTAGTCACGTCCTGCGTGCCGCCGTCCGAGCTGGCGACCCATTGTCCGTTGATAAGCAGTGTTTCAGCCATCTTGAGTCCTTCAGGTGATAAGGTTTGCCCGGTTGAGGGCCATCAACTGCATCTCACCCGCGTTTGCCGTTGCTTTTCTCCCCCTCTCTAACTTGATTGGAGAGGGGGACGGGGGGTGAGGTGACTTGCAAGCCCCGCTGCGGTTCACATCATAATGTCGTCGTAGGGGCAATTCATGAATTGCCCCTACCATTGCCGTTGGGGGACGGTTTTCTCCCCTCTCTAACTTGATTGGAGAGGGGCCGGGGGTGAGGTGTTCTTGCCCGATCCTTGACCCCGTTTCCCTATCCCCTGGTCTTCAAAGGCCGTAGGTGACAGCGCCCGTGCTTTTTCTTTTGCTCCTGGTGAACCGCTAGCGGCTCACCGCTGCATGGGCCTTCTCCCACGCGACGAGGCCGTCCAGCGCGGCGATCACCATGCGGCGATCCACGTCGGCGCGCACGACCGGGTCCAGGTGCAGGTGCGGCTGCGCCTGCACGGTGACCGCGCACATCGCGGCGGCGGCCAGCCGCAGGGTCTGCCCTAGCACGAATACCAGCGACGTTTCCATATCCAGGCTCAGCACGCCCGCGTCCTTGAGGTCGTGCACGTCCAACGCGCCCTGGCCGATCAGCTCGGGGGCCATGTGCGGGTAAAAGGCGTCGAACGTGGCCGTTAGCCCGGTGCGCACGTCGAGATCGGCGGCGCGGCCCGCGCTTTCCAGCGCATGCACCAGCGGCCAGTCGGGAATGGCGGGGTAGGCCAGCGGCAGATACGTGGGCGACGTGCCCTCGAAGCGTGCCGCGCCCGTGGAGAGCACCACCTGGCCCATCTGCGCCTCGACGCCCATCATCGTGCCGATCCGCACCACGGCTTTCGCCCCGACGAGCGCCAGCTCGTGCAGCGCGATGGCCGTCGAGGGCGCGCCGATCCCGCCCGATACCACCGTGACCGGCGTCCCGCAATGCGAGCCGGTCGCTACGGCGAATTCACGATTCACGCCGATCATCCGCGCATCGTCCAGCAGATCCGCCGTGCGCTGCACGCGCGCCGGATCGCCGGAGATCAAAATCAGCGGGGCCACGTCCTCCGGCACGAGCCGGAGATACAGGGTCGGTTCGGACATCTACGCCTCAACCTCTCTGTCTGAAGTCTCGAATTTGTTCGGAGTCTCAAAAGGTCCAAAGTGCTGCGCATACCGCGCCATCGCCTGTTCCCAGGTGGGCAGGTTGGTCTGGCAGCCGAGTTTTTCCAGCACGAACGACGCGATCACCGCGCCCAGCCGCGCGCCCGTTTCCGGCGAGCAGCCGCGCAGCAGCCCGGCCAGGAATCCGGCCATGAAGCCGTCGCCCGCCCCGGTCGGATCGACGATCGTGTCCACGCGCACGCAGGGGGCCATCTTCCGCCCCTCGTGCGTGATCACCACCGAATCCGCCGCGCCCTGCGTCACCACGATGCCCCGTGTGACGTCGCTCAGGCACGTTTCGAGCGTCTTGCTGCCCATCGCATCCAGCACGTACCGCGCTTCGATGTGGTTCATCACCACGTAGCTGCTTGCAGCCATCAGGTCGCGGATCGCGCCGGGCGTGAAAGCGTGAATATCTGGCTTCATGCCCCACACCAGCGGCACGCCTGCCGCGCGCACCTGCTGCGCGAACTGCCGGTTATAGCCCAGTGGACCCACCGTCAGCAGCGCGTAGCGGTACTGCTCCGGCGCGACCAGTTCCAGCGCGCCCTGCCATGCATCCGCCGCGCCCGCGAAGAAAAAGTCCGTGTGCTGGTAGTCGGGATCGAAGTACAACGTGCTGCGCGACGTGCGCTCCCCGGCGAGCCGGATCACGTTGTCGGCGTTGATGCCGGAGGCGGCGAGGTGGCGCATGTAGGCGTCGCCCTGGTCGTCGTCGCCCAGGATCATCGCCAGCCCGGTCGAAAAACCGAGTGTCGCCAGCGCGGCGGCGACGTTCGCCCCGCACCCGCCGAACTCCGGCTCGTCCGGCAGGCTGCGCAGGATCGCCGTCTGCCCGACTTCCGGCAGGTGCGAGACGTGCGCGATGTAGTCCAGGCTGGGGTAGCCCGTCGCCAGCACGTCTTTCATGCCGTCTCGCCCTCGCAGCGCAGCAGCTCGATCGCCCGCGCCAGATCGACCACGCGGCCCATGTACTTGTCGATGTCTTCCAGGTTGGCGACGTGCAGGTGTTCCTTGTCGGTCGAGACGCATTCGCGCGGGATGATCACGCTGTAGTTCATCTCGAACGCATCCTGCGACGTGGCGCGGATGCACACGTTGGTTTTGGTCCCCGTGATGAACAGCGTATCGACGCCGTTATCGCGCAGCACGAGGTCGAGATCGGTCCCCATGAACGCGCTGTAGCGGCGCTTTTTGATCACGTAATCTTCCGGCAGCGCGGCCAGCGGTTCGGCCAGCTCCACGCCGCGCGTGCCGTCTGTGCAGTGTGCGCGCACATGGGCCAGCTCCCAATCGGGTTTACCGGGCCGGTGCGCGTCGATGATCCAGATCACGATCGCGCCCGCTTTGCGCGCTTCCGCCACGAAAGCCTCGATGTGCGGCACGATGGCCGCCGCCTGCGGGTGCGGCACTTTGCCTTCGGGATCGACAAAATCCTTGATGACGTCAACCACCAGAACTGCTTTTCTGCTCATGAGATTTACCAACCCTTGCGCCATTCTTTGCGTACGGAAATGAGGACCAGCGCGACGACGACCATCAGGTACGGCATCATGTTCAGGAATTCATTGGGCAAAAAGGTGTCGCGCAGCTGGAGCCGCACTTGCAGCGCCTCGAAGAAGCCGAACACCAAGCACGCGACCGCGGTCCACTTGGGCCTCGCCGCCGCGAAGTACACCGCCGCCAGCGCGATGAAGCCCCGGTCATTGGTCATGCGTTCGCGGAACAGCGCCAGATTGCCCAGCGACAAATATGCGCCGCCCAGTCCGCACAGCGCCCCGCCCAGGATCAGCGCCAGATACTGCATGCCCTTGACCGAGATCCCGGCGGTTTCGGCGGCGTTAGGGAACTCGCCCACAGCGCGGATGTGTCCGCCCACCACTGTGCGGTACAGGAACACTGACGTCACCGGGACCATCACCCACGAGATATAAACCAGCGGTGAATGCCCGGAGACCACCTCGCCCAACACCGGGATTTTTTCGACCAGCGGAATGTCCAGCAGCGGCAGTTTGCTCAGCCCTTCGGGGGTGAACGTGCCCGACTGGTCGTAGATGATTTTCATCAGGTAGGCCGTGCCGCCCACGGCGAAGGTGTTCATCGCCAGCCCGGCCACGATCAGGTTGGCGCGCATGGTTACCACGGCGAACGCGAACGCCGCGCCCAGCACCGCCCCGACGATCACCGCGCCGCCCACGCCCAGCCACGTCGATCCCAGCTCGTAGCCGATGGCGACGCCCGCGAACGCGCCCGCCAGCATCAGCCCTTCCAGCGCGATATTGATCAGCCCGACCTGATAACTCAGCAGGCCCGCCATGCCCGCCAGCAGCAGCGGGGCGGAAATGCGCAGGGTGGCGGCTGCCAGATTGATCCAGTCCATCGTTCTCCGCTCCCTTACGCTGCCACCGGCGCGCTGTTCTGCTCGGCCCCATCGTGCGCCTGGGGCGGGGTGGCCTTTGACGCCGTGCGCCGCCGCCGCAGGAAATCGACGTTGAGATCGATCGCCACGAAGAAGATGATCAGCGCCTGCAAGATATCCACCAGATCGATCGGCACGTCGGTAAACATCTCGACCGTGGTGCTGCCGCTGCGCAGCACGCCGAACAGCAGCGCGCCGATCAGAATCCCGATCGGGGAATTATGCCCCAGCAGCGCCATCGTCATGCCGTCGAAACCGTACCCGCGCGAAAACCGCGCCGTGAAGTTGTAGTGCACGCCCATCACTTGCCCCGCGCCCGCCATGCCGCCCAGCACGCCGCTGAGGAACATCACCTTGAGGATCGTTTTCCCGAGCGGGATGCCCGACCACCGCGCGAACAGCGGGTTGTCGCCCACCATGCGCAGCTCGTAGCCGAGCGTCAGGCGGCGCATGATGAAGATCACCACCACCACGCACACCAGCGCCACGATGAAGCTGCCGTTCAACTGCGAGCGATCCAGCAGGCGGGGCAGTTGGGCCTGCGGCGCGATCGTTTCCGACATGCCGTTCGACTTGCCCGGCACGAAAAACGGGCCGCTCTGCACCATGTAGCTGGTGAACTCGATCGCCACGTAGTTCAGCATGATCGTCGTGACCACCTCGTCCACGCGCAGCCGCGCCTTGAGGTAGCCGGGGATCAGGCACCACAGCCCGCCGATCAGCATGGCGAGCAGGAACGCCGCCGCGATCATCACTGGGCCGGGCCAGTCCACGAACGTGAAGCCGATCCACGCCGCGCCCAGCGCGCCCATGTACAGCGAGCCTTCCACGCCCATGTTGAACACGCCCATGCGGAACGCCAGCGCCGTGCCCAGGCCGGTGAAGATGATCGGCGTGGCGGCCAGCAGCGCGTTCGCGCGTTTGACTTCCGTGCCCAACCCCTGCTCGAACAGCACGCGGTACGTGTCCACCGCGTTTTTGCCCGAAAGCTCCAGGATCAGCCCGCCGATGATCAGCGCCATCTCGATCGTGACGATCACGCGCCCGATGTTGTGCGCGGCCCCGGCCAGCGATTCGGCCCAGGACGGTTCGTGGAACTCGTGGCCGCAGTGCGTGCACGATCCGCCGCTTGGCGCGACCTTCTCGCCGCAGCCCGCGCAGCGCCGGTCCAGCAGCGACACCAAAAAGAACCACAGCGGCGCGAGCAGCAGCGCGCCGCCTACCGCGCCGGTCGCCGCGCCCAGGACGACGCCCAGCGCCGTCGAGCGGTTCCGCGCGACGAATAACCCGCCGGTGATCACCGCCCCGATCACGCCCCAGACGATCACGCCCAGCCACCACTGGCCGGGGCCGCCGAGGATCGGGCAGATCACCCAATATTGAAGCGGAGTACGTGGTAAGAACATGAGAAACCTGGCCTTGACGCGTTTAGAATAATCGGGCCGCGCGGCGCTACGCCGGGATCGCCGTCCGTCCTGCCATCAAAATGCCGAGCTTTTCGCGCGTGGCGTCGCTCGCCTCAAGCTCCCCGACGATCTGCCCCTCGAACATCACCACGAACCGGTCCGCGACCGCCAGCAGTTCGTCCAGGTCGGCAGAAATCAGCAGGATCGCCGCGCCCGCGTCACGCAGCCGCAGCAGTTCGCTGTGCACGTACTGCGTCGCGCCCAGATCCAGCCCGCGCGTCGGCTGCGCCGCCAGCAGCACTTTGGGCTGCTGCGCGAGTTCCCGCGCGATCACGACCTTCTGCGCGTTCCCGCCCGAAAGCGTTTTGACGCGCACGTTCGGCCCGCGCACGCGGATGTCGAACTGCTCGATGGCATCCTGCGCGAAGCGTTTCATCGCGCCGGGACTCAACACCCCGCCGCGTGACATCGGCGCGAGGTGATAGCGCGTCGAGACGATGTTTTCCGTCAGGGATGACTCGCCGCTGAGGCCCTGGTGCGAGCGGTCTTCGGGGATGAGCGCCATGCCCAGTTCGCGGCGGCGGCGGTTGCTCGCGTGCGAGACGTCCTTCGCCTCGATGCCGACCGTCCCCTGTTTGATCCCGCGCAGCCCGACCAGCGTTTCGATCAGTTCGCTCTGGCCGTTGCCTTCCACGCCCGCCAGCCCGACGATTTCCCCGGCGTGCACTGTAAACGAGACGCCGCGCAGCGCGGGCAGACCCCGATCATCGACGGCGTGCAGATCGCGCACGGACAGGCAGGCCGCGCCGCTGTGCGTTTTGGCGGGCGTGCGCCGCAGCGTATCCAGGTCGCGCCCGACCATCATCTGCGCGATGATTTCCGGCGTGGTGTCCGCGACCGTCACCGTGCCGACCAGCTCGCCGCGCCGCAGCACCGTCGCGCGCTGGCAGATCGTCATCACTTCGCGCATCTTGTGCGTGATGAAGATCGCCGTGCGTCCCTCGTCTACCAGCCGCCGCAGCACGTTGAACAGGTCGTCCACTTCCTGCGGCGTCAGCACGGCGGACGGTTCGTCCAGAATCAGCAGGCGCGCGTCGCGGTACAGCAGCTTGAGGATCTCCACGCGCTGCTGCTCGCCCACCGACAGATCGCGCACCACCGCCTGCGGATCGACGGCCAGCCCGAAGCGCTCCGAAAGCGCCCGCACGCGTTTGTCCATCGTGCTGTGGTCCACGAACAGGCCCCGGCGCGGCTCGTAGCCCAGCGCGACGTTTTCCGCGACGGTCAGCGAGGGCACAAGCTGGAAGTGTTGGTGCACCATGTCGATGCCGAGCTTGATCGCGGCCTGGGGATTCGGAATGGAGACGGGCCGCTCGTCGAGATAAATCTGCCCCTCGTCGTGCTTTTCCATCCCGTACAGGATCTTCATCAGGGTCGATTTGCCCGCGCCGTTTTCACCCACCAGCGCGTGGATCTCGCCCTGCGCCACTTCCAGCGTGACGTTGTGATTGGCCACCACGCCCGGAAATGATTTGGTGATGCCCTGCATGCGCAAATACGCCATAATGCCCTCGGGTTGGGTCTTTCTTGTGCTGTGATGAGACTGCGCTGCGCACCCGCTCCTGGGCGCTGGCATCCTACACGCCCAGGAACGGGTGCATCGGTTAGTCAGAGCTAGCTGGCTTCGGCGGTGGCTTCAGCCGTCGCGTCGGCGGCAGGCGCTTCCGCGAGCACCGACTGGAGTTCCGCGAGTCCCGCGCAGGTCGGGTTTTCGTTCAGGATGGTAACTTCGTCGGCGCTGATCTGGCGGGTGTCGATCACCGTCAGTTCGCCGTCGATGATCTGCTGCTCGATGGCCGCAACTTCATCCAGGTATTCCGCCGGGATGATGTCCTTGGTGTATTCCATCGGGCTCAGGCCGACGCCGTCCGGCAGGCCGTAGTACACGATGCCGCCCTCGATCTCGCCGTCAACCAGACGGCGGATCGTGTCGTAGACGCCCGTGTCGGCGCGCTTGAGCACGCTGGTCAGCACGTTGCCGGGGGCCAGATAGTCCTGGTCGCTATCCACACCGATCGCGAAGAAGTTGCCTTCCTTCGCCGCTTCGATGATGCCCGAGCCGGTCCCGCCCGCAACGCCGAAGACCACGTCCGCGCCTTCTTCGTTCATCGCCACGGTCATTTCGCGGCCCTTGTCGGGGTCACCGAACGAGTTCGAGTAACCGAACAGCACCTGGATGTCGGGGTTGACCGAGCACGCGCCCTGCAGGTAGCCCCATAGGAAGATGTCGATACCGGACGACTGCACGCCGCCGATCGCGCCGATCACGGCCTCGTCGTTGGTCTGCTCGATCGTGTCGTCGGTGGTGACCATCGCGGCCAGCGCGCCCGCCATGTACGATGCAGTGTGCTCCTGGTACATGATCGACACGACGTTGGGCTGGTCGGAGACGTTGTTCAAGATGGCGAACATCGTGTCCGGGTAGTCGCCCGCGATGCGATCCAGTACTTCCGCGTGGCTGTATTCCAGCGTGATCACGAGGTCGAAGCCCGATTCCGCTGCCGTGCGCAGAAGCTGCTCGCCTTCGGCCACCGGGTCCGCCGATTCGATCGGGACCACGTTCACGCCGAAGTCCTCGGCGGCTTTGTTCAGGCCTTCATAGCCGCTGTCGTTGAACGAGCGGTCGCCCAGTCCGCCCTGGGAGATGATCAGGGCGACGTTGTACTCTGCATCCTGTGCGTGTGACGTGGGGGCGGCGGCGCCGAAGAACGCGGCGACGAGCGCCAGGGCCATGACAAAACTTGCGACTTTCTTCATATCTTGTTTCCTCCTCGAAAAACGCAAATCGACCGGTGATGGTGCGAAAGCCGGGCTGCCGGGGGTAAGGACCGGTTAGGTGACGGATCGGACCGGTCATCCCGTGCGGCGCGAGCTTGTTGACCTTTCCTCGCCCTTGAAAAGGGGAGGCCGCGAACGATGGGGAGTGAAGAATTTAAGTTGGTTCTGATAACGTGTCCCTCCTGCCCGGTTCACGGTGAACCGTTTGGCAATCCGGTTAGCAGAACAGGCGGAGGCCGGCGGCATTTATCGCCGCAGCCACACGGTATAACGATAGAAGTTCGCCCGGTAGTAGGCGTATACTGCCTCGACGGGCGCGTGATTTTGATCCCAACTGACGCGGGTCGCCTTCAGCAGCGGCTCGCCCGTCGGCAGTTCGAGCAGCCGCGCCGTTTCGTCGTCCGCGGCGGTGGCTTCCAGCGTTTCCTTCGCCTCGACCAGACTGTGCCCGATCGTTTCCAGCGAGGCGTACAGCGATCCCGCCGTTTCCAGCGCGTCGCGCGTCAGGTTGGTGCAGATCAGGTAGGCGTCGTGCAGCGCGACCGGGTGATCTTCGGCCAGCCGCAGCCGCTTCAGGTGCAGCACGGGCGTATTCGGCTCGATCGATAGCAGGCTGGCGACCGCTTCGCTGGCAGGCACGGTGCTGAAATCGAGGATCTGCGCGCCGGGCTTGAGATTGCGCGCGTGCATGTCTTCGGTGAAGCTTTCCAGGCGCTGAAGCGGGTGCTCGAACGGCTGCGGCGTGACGAAGGTGCCGCGCCCCTGTTCGCGGTAAATCAGCCCCTTGTTGACCAGCCGCGTCATCGCCTGCCGGACCGTCATCGTGCTGATGTGCAGTTCACTGGCGAGGATCGTCTCTGAAGGCAGCGGTTCGTCATCTTCCCATGCCTCGTCCATGATCAGTGCCTCGAACTGCTCCTGAAGCTGCTGGTAGATCGGGATCGGGCTGCGCCGGTCAATTTTGATCTGGGAAAGAATGCGTTCGCTCATATAACACTCTTTCATGTCCTGACGGCTGCCGGGGATGGCAAGATGCACAATGAATCGTTTTTATATTTAGGCTTAATAGCCAGTAAAGACAAAATGACACTTCATATATCTAGTTCTCTATAGAACTTACTCTATTATATGCGCAACTGCGGGTCTGGTGTCAAGAGGGTCGGCGCACCAAACGTTGGAGCACTTTGCACAGCCCAAAAGACGATCCGCCCAGTTTTGCGCGGACCTCTTGTGCGCTTCGGGGGAACTAAACGGAGGCGGCGATCACACCGTCGGGGCGGTTCATGAACCGCCCCGTGCACAGATTTCCATATATTCACCCGGCAAACTCGTAGGGTGTCTTGCCGGTTCCCGTTCTCCGGCGGTGGCTGGAAGATGGCCGGGGTGACGGTACTTTTGCTCCTGATTTTGACTAACAACTATCGACTATCAACTGCTTTACCGCTGCCCCGCCAGCCACTCGATCGACTGGATCCACAGGCGGCGATAGCCCTCCCACTGCGCGAACGGCTCCGGGCACCAGTGCGGCCCGATGTCCGACGCCCACGCGAGCGTGCGCCCGCGCCCATAGCCGCGCGCCGCGAGCAGCGGGTAGCCCTGCACGGTCGCCAGCAGGCGCGCGTCCGGTTTCAGCGCCAGCTCGTTGAAGCCCAACAGCACCGGCCACTCGCCCTCGAACCCGTCCAGGATCGGGTGTGCGGGCTCGACCACGACCGGCTGCGCGCCCTCCGGCGTCTCGATGCGGTCGTCGAAGGTCATGATGTCCACAGGCAGCACCTCTTCGACCGGCGTGCGGTAAAACTTGGCCGCCGCGCCGATCCCCGCAAACGAATAGTAGCCGCCGCACATCAGCAGTCCGCCGCCCTGGTTGACCCACTCGCGCAGCAGCACGAGGCGGTTGGGCGAGGTCTGGCCGCGCTGCCACGTATCGGGGTGCATCAGCAGCGAGTACGCGCCGATGTCGCTCAGAATCACCGCGTCATAGGCGTCCAGCGCCTCCAGCGTCTGCGGGAAGGTCTGGCTCGCCAGATGGCTCGGAATGTGCGTCAGCTCGATCTCGGACCCGTCCAGCGCCTGCGCCAGATACGCGAGGCCGGTCTCGTAGGTCGCGGTCGTCATGTAGTCGAAGCCCTTGTAGTGCGTCGTGGACATCATCCACGATTCACCGGCCAGCAGCACGCGCAAAGCAGTCATGGCGTTTCCTTTCGAGGTCCGACAGCGTCACATGGCGATGATTGTACCCGGACGACCCCAACCGCGCCTTGAGAACACGCAGGGGGTGGGCTTGCCTCACCCGGTTTTTCGCCCGGCAGCCCTCCGGCACATACACGTAGGGGCGATTCACGAATCGCCCCTACACACAACATCCCTGTATTGCTTTTTGTTCTTGCTTTTTGTTCTTGCTAACGGCTAATCGCTAACCGCTATTGGCTGCTTTTAACGATGTCGGTACGTCTCCCAGCCAAAATACGTCTCGAACGCCTCGGCCAGCACGTCGGCGGCGTAGGCGGTGGTCATGGCCGCGTGATGCTCGAAGCCGTTCTTGCAGATGTAGCGCAGCAGGTCTTGCAGGCCGTCCACGCGCACGACCGCGCGGCTGCCGAACGTGTCCAGCGGATCGTCCACGAAGGCGCCGTTGCCCACGTAGGCGCGGATCTTGCCGTGCTTGTCGTCAGTGGTGATGCGCGCGAAGCCGAACGGCCCGGCGGGCGTGCGCCCTGCGACCGTGCCATACGTGTTTTCCGTGCCCAGCGTCGTCGCCAGGATCTCGGCGTTCGCCATCTTGACTTCACCGAAAAACGACTTGGCCCAGTTGCCGCAGTGGAACAGCACGCACTGGTCCGGGTCGCTGCCGTAGTTGTTGTTCCAGTCCACCAGCGCCGCCGGATGTCCGGTTGCCAGTTGCAGCGCGTACATCGACGCCGTGCCGGTGATGTCCACTTCGCACGCGCTGGGCATGAACTTTTCGCTCATCAGGCTCATGATCGTGCAGACGTTCACGCCGTAGTTGTGCTGCAGCGAGTCCCAGCACTGGATCGCGGTCGCGTCGAGGTCCAGGTCGTTCATCCAGTCTTCGATCACCACGCCGAGCTTGGCCTGCTTGACCAGCGCGGGCGCGGGGACCTGCTGCGTCGGCACGTACGCCATCACCGTGTCGAGCTTGGCCTTCACGCGTGCGTCGTCGTCCGGCAGCTTGCCGATCATGCCCAGGATTTGCGACAGGTCGATGCTCTGCACGCTGATCCCGAACGATTGCAGCAGCTTTTCGCTGAAGCGGGTGGTGTTGAAGTTGTTCGGGCGCGCGCCGATCGAGCCGAGGCGGGCGGACTTCATGCCCCGCACCACGCGGCACACCCCGACGAACTTCGCCAGATCGGCCTTGAAGGCGTCCGTGTTCGGATACACCGTGTGCTCCGACGTGACGCTGAACGGGTAGTCGTACTGGTACAGGTTGTTGCAGACCGAAATCTTGCCGCAGAACGCGTCGCGGCGGCGTTCCAGGTTGAACTTGTCCAGGTCGTCGGGGAACGCTTGCACCAGGATCGGCACGTGCAGGCCGGAGAGCTTGATCGATTCCGCGACGCCCTTTTCGTCGCCGAAGTTCGGCAGGCTCACCAGGATGCCGTCGATCTCGCGGGCGTGCTCGTGGAACAGCGCGCCGCACTTCTTGGCGTGCTCCCACGTCTCGACCGCGCCGTACGGCGTGTCTTCCGGCGTGAGCGTCACGACGCCGATGTTCATCTCGTCCAGCACGGCCAGCAGGCTGCTGCGACCCTCGGTAATCAGAACGTCCGGGAAAAAGTCTCGGTTGCCAACGATAACGCCAAGCGTGATTTTAGAAGGGGTGCTCACAGGAATCTCCTCGAACCATTTCAGGCCCAAATTTAGTTGGTCAGCGTCTGGCGAACGGCGGCCTGCCAGCCCTCGATCTGCTGGTTCGCCGCTTCGACCGCCATACGCGGCTCATAATCCACAAATGCGTGGGGGAGCGCGTCCAGCTCGTCGAGCGAGCCGTAGATCCCCAAACCGAGCGCGCCGGACAGCGTCGCGCCCAGCGCCGACAGTTCCGGCAGCGACGACGCGCGCACGACGTGCTGCGTGACGTCCGCCGTGAACTGCATCAGGAAGCGGTTGCTCACCGCGCCGCCGTCGCCGTGGACGTGGTGCAGCCCTAACCCTGCTTCGTCCGCCATCAGGCCCAGCACATCGTACACCTGATACGCGATGGATTCCAGCGCCGCGCGCACGACGTGGGCTTTGGTCGCGGCGGGCGTCAGCCCGACGATGGCCCCGCGTACGTCCGCGCGCCAATAGGGGGCGCTCAGCCCGACGAAGGCGGGCACGAGGTACACGCCCGCGTTATCGTCCACGCTCTGCGCCAGCGCTTCCGTCTCCTGCGCGGAGTCGATCAACTGGAGCTGGTCGCGCAGCCACGCGATCGTCGCTCCCGTGAAGTTGATGATGCCCTCGAAGGCATACGCCGGTTGGCCGCGATACACCCAGCCGATCGTCGTCACGATGCCGTTCTGCGACAGGCGCATCTGGTCGCCCACGTTGAGCAGCACCGACGACCCCGTGCCGAAGGTGACCTTCGCCATGCCGGGCCGGAAGCACCGTTCCGCGAACAGCGCCGCCTGCGAGTCGCCCATGACGCCGCAGATCGGGATCGCGGTCTCGACCGCGCCGCCCAGATCCGTCTCCCCGAACGTCGCGCTCGATTCGCGCACGTCGGGCAGGGCGCGAACCGGCACGCCGAACAGGTCGCACAGGCCCTCGTCCCAGCACAGGTTTTTGATGTCGTACAACAGCGTGCGCGAGGCGTTGGTGTGATCGGTGGCGAACACGGCCCCATTCGTCAGGCGGTAGATCAGGTACGTATCGATCGTCCCCACCAGCGCGGAGCCGTCTTCGGCGCGCGCCTTCAGGTCGGGATACGTATCGAACAGCCATTTGAGCTTGGAGGCGGGAAAGTACGTGTCGATCTTCAGGCCGGTGCTGCGCTGGACGCGCTCGCTGTGCCCGGCTTTGACGAGGTCCGCGCAGATCGGGTCGCCCCGGCGGCACTGCCACACGATCGCGTGGTGCAGCGGCGCGCCGGTCGCCCGGTCGAACACGATGATCGTTTCGCGCTGGTTGGTGATGCTCAGGCTGCGCAGGTCCGCGCGGCGATCTGGGTTTTGCTGCAGCAGCGTCCGCACGACCTCAAGCGTGTTCTGGTAAATTTCCTCGGCGTCATGCTCTACCCAGCCGGGGCGGGGGTAGTGCTGGCGGTGCTCCAATGACGTCTTGTCCAACAGATCCCCGCGCTCGCTGAAGAGCAGCGCCTTCGTAGCGGACGTGCTCTGGTCGATGGCGAGAAGTGTGCTCATGCCGTGATGCCTACCTGAAGAAGCTGCCGGGCCGTGTTTGCCAGCCCGTCGGCGGATATGCCGTAATGAGTAAAGATTTCGTTCTGGCTGCCGGTGACGGTGTGATCGTCCGGCAGACCCACGATCTTGAACGGGACGCGCACGCCGCTCTGCATCAGCGCCGAGGCGCACGCTTCGCCCAGCCCGCCGAAGATGCTGTGCTCCTCGACGGTGATCAAGGCGCGCGTATTTTCGGCGGCGTCCAGCACGGCCTCCGCGTCGAACGGCTTCAGCGTGTGCACGCTGATCACGCCGCACGATAGGCCCTCGCCTTCCAGCACGGCAGCAGCCTGCACCGCGCGCGGCACGGTTTCGCCAGTGGCCACGAACGTCACGTCCGCCCCCTGCGACAGCACGTTGGCCTTGCCCACCTCGAACGTCGCGCCCGGCCCATAGAGGTGCGGCATCGCCTGCTTGCCGAAGCGCACGTACACCGGGCGGCGCAGCGTGTAAGCCGCTTTGATCGCTTCCGCCGTCTCGAAGTTGTCCGCCGGAGCCAGCACGTCGATGTTGTTGATCGTGCGCATCACGGCGTAGTCGTGCAGCGAGTGGTGCGTCGTGCCCAGCGATCCGTAGCTGACGCCCGCGCTGATGCCGACCACCGTCACCGGTTGGTCGGAATACGCCACGTCGTTTTTGATCTGTTCCAGCGAGCGGGCCGTCAGGAAGCATGCCGGAGACACGGCGAAGACCTTTTTGCCCGTCGAGGCCAGTCCCGCCGCGATGCCCACCAGATTCTGCTCCGCGATGCCCACTTCCACAACCTGATCGGGGAACGCGTTGGCGAATGGGACCAGCTTGCCCGACCCGCGCGAATCGCTGGTGACGACCAGCAGATCGCGGTCATGCTCGGCCAGCGCCATTAGCGTATCCGCCATCACTTCGAGATTCGCTTTTCCGGTTTCCATTACGCTATTACCTCGATTTCTGCTGCGGCGCGATCCAGTTCGGCCATCGCGCGGCTGAGTTCGTCGTCGGTGGGGACCTTGTGATGCCACGCGACCACATTTTCCGTGAAGCTGATGCCCTTGCCCTTGACTGTGTTCGCCAGGATCAGGTTGGGCTTGCCCGGCTCGAACGGCACGCGGTCGAACGTCTCGACCAGCGCGGCGATGTCGTTGCCGTCGCACTGCTGCACGGCATAACCGAACGCGGCGAACTTGTCCGCCAACGGTTCCAGCGCCACGACCGTTTCGGTCGGGCCGGTGATCTGGAGCTTGTTGCGGTCGATGATGACCACGAGGTTATCGAGCTTGTAGTGCGCCGCCGTCATCGACGCTTCCCAGCTCGACCCCTCCGTCAGTTCGCCGTCGCCCAGCAGCGTGAAGACGCGGCAAGGCCGACCGTCCATCTTGGCCGCCAGCGCCATGCCCACCGCGACCGACAGCCCGTGACCGAGCGCGCCCGTATTTTGCTCGATGCCGGGGATGTCCCGCGTGGGGTGGCCGGTATAGTGGGAGCCGTACTGCTCCATCGTGTCGAGATCCTCGACCGGGAAAAAGCCCTTGTCCGCCAGCACGGTGTACAGCGCCTCGACCGAGTGGCCCTTGCTCTGCACGTAGCGGTCGTGGTTCGGATCGCTGAAGGTGTCGGGCGAGACGTTCATGACGTGGTTGTAGAGTACATTGAGGATGTCAATGCACGACAGACTTCCGCCCGTATGTCCCGCGTGGGCATGGTGAATGATCTTGAGGATGGTCTTGCGGTATTCGACGGACTTCCGCTGAAGTTCCTGAATTGACATGCGAACGATCTCCCCTGTTCCCTGGCGAGTTCTCGCCGCCGGGAAAACTCCTATGACGTGCAATACCTACACCCTACAGCCCAAATGGCTGCGGCGTTCTTCGGCTAGTCTGTTAACACTTCGTATAAGCGGGCGCGAGAGCGATTTTTTTAATAAGAGTATTGAGTCAGATCTATCGCAGTATTTTTCTCTCTTCGTGGCGGCTGGAACCGGGAGCGTTCCCCGGTCCCGGTTCCAGCCGCCGGGCGGTGCGCCGGTCCATCCATGCCGGACCGGCGCGCCGCTGCAAGTGATTGCTTCTTACTCGACCGGAGCGAAGTTGAAGTATTCCTCGACGTTGTCCGCATTCACCAGGATGCAGTCGATGGAGATCTTCTCTTCGGCGGGCAGTTCACCCGTGGTGATGTAGGTGTGCGCCTGCTCGACGGCCAGCGGGCCGAACTGAGCGACAGGCTGCAGCACGGTGGCGCTGATGGTGCCGTCCTTGATGGCGTCCATGACGTCCTGGCTGCCGTCGAAGCCGACCACGATCACGTCGGTCATGCCGGCGGCCTGCAGGGCAGCCATCGCGCCCATGGCCATGGTGTCGTTACCAGAGATGACACCCTTGATGTCGGGGTGCGCCTGGATGATGGTTTCCATCACGTCGTAGGCTTCCGGCTGGCTCCAGTTGGCGGTCTGCTGCGCGACCATTTCCATGTCGGGATATTCGTCGATCACGTCATGGTAGCCCTGCGAGCGGATGTGCGCGTTCGTGTCGGACTCACGGCCCAACAGTTCGACGTACTGGCCCTCTTCGCCCATCAGACGGACGAATTCCTCACCACCGAGCACCGCGCCCTGGTAGTTGTTGGAGATGATCTGCGAGCCAGCGATGCCGGTTTCGTTGATTTCACGGTCGATCAGGAAGGTCGGAATGCCTGCATCCTTGGCCTTCTGCACCGCGGCGATGGACGCATCTGCGCCCGCGTTGTCCAGGATGATCGCCTTCGCGCTCAGGGCAATCGCCTGATCGAAGTGCTGGTCCTGCAGCGCCGGGTCGTCGTCGTGCACCAGCACCAGGGTCTCGTAGCCCAGATCTTCAGCGGCCTTCTGCGCCGAATCCGCTTCCGCCTTGAAGAACGGATTGTCGTGTGACGGCGTGATGATCACGATCAGGCCTTCGCCTTCAGCGGCGGCGGCTTCTTCGGTCGCGGCGGGTTCCTGCTCCACCGGGGCGAAGTTGTAGTAATCTTCGACGTTGTCCGCGTTCACCAGGATGCAGTCGATGGAGATCTTCTCTTCTTCGGGCAGTTCACCGGTGGTGATGTAGGTGTCTGCCTGCTCGACGGCCAGCGGGCCGAACTGAGCGACAGGCTGCAGCACGGTGGCGCTGATGGTGCCGTCCTTGATGGCGTCCATGACGTCCTGGCTGCCGTCGAAGCCGACCACGATCACGTCGGTCATGCCGGCGGCCTGCAGGGCAGCCATCGCGCCCATGGCCATGGTGTCGTTACCAGAGATGACACCCTTGATGTCGGGGTGCGCCTGGATGATGGTTTCCATCACGTCGTAGGCTTCCGGCTGGCTCCAGTTGGCGGTCTGCTGCGCGACCATTTCCATGTCGGGATATTCGTCGATCACGTCATGGTAGCCCTGCGAGCGGATGTGCGCGTTCGTGTCGGACTCACGGCCCAACAGTTCGACGTACTGGCCCTCTTCGCCCATCAGACGGACGAATTCCTCACCACCGAGCACCGCGCCCTGGTAGTTGTTGGAGATGATCTGCGAGCCAGCGATGCCGGTTTCGTTGATTTCACGGTCGATCAGGAAGGTCGGAATGCCTGCATCCTTGGCCTTCTGCACCGCGGCGATGGACGCATCTGCGCCCGCGTTGTCCAGGATGATCGCCTTCGCGCTCAGGGCAATCGCCTGATCGAAGTGCTGGTCCTGCAGCGCCGGGTCGTCGTCGTGCACCAGCACCAGGGTCTCGTAGCCCAGATCTTCAGCGGCCTTCTGCGCCGAATCCGCTTCCGCCTTGAAGAACGGATTGTCGTGTGACGGCGTGATGATCACGATCAGGCCCTTTTCAGAGTCCTGCGCGAACGCCTGGGTGCTCGTGCCAAAGGCGCCGAACACAGTCGCCAGCGCCAACACGGCGACCAGAATCCTTGCCCATTTCTTGTTCAACATAAGGTTCCTCTCTGTGCAGATAAGTAGGGATCTAGTTTCTGCTCGGTCGATTTTGCTGGAATAGAATTTCTCCTACACCTTCCGTAAAGCTGTGCGCATCACCTCCTTTACGGGAATGAGGGAAGGTTAGAGTTTTGCACTCCGATCTTGAATCCGTTGTTGTAGCTGGTCGATGACCACGGCCAGGATGATGACACCGCCGGTGATGACCATCTGCCAGAAGGAGCTGACACCTTCGATAACCATGCCGTTGCGCAGCACGCCGATCACGAATGCGCCGACGATCGTGCCCAAAATGGTGCCGCGCCCGCCCGCGAGCGAGGTTCCGCCCAGCACCACAGCGGCGATGGCGTTCAATTCATACGACTCGCCGGTGGCCGGGTGCGCCGCAACCAGCTGCGACGTCACGATCAGGCCCACGATGGCGGCGCAGAAGCCGGAAATGACGTATGTCAGCAGCGTGACGCCCTTCACCCGCACGCCCGAAAGCTGCGCGGCGCGGCTGTTGCCGCCGATGGCGTATACCTGCCGCCCGAACGGCGTCTTCCGTGTGATGAACATGGCGACGAGCGCCAGCGCGATCATGATCCAGATCGAATAGGGTAACCCCAGGAAACTATCTCGTCCCAGGCTGGGGAAACCCGTATTGCCCAGTGCCGGATCGCCCACTAGATTGGGGAAGGTCGCGCCGTTGTTGGACAGCATCGCAAACCCGCGCGCCATATACAGCGTGCCTAATGTGGCGATAAATGGCGCGACGTTGAAGCGCGTAATCAGCAGGCCGTTGATGAGGCCGACCAGCATGCCCAGCCCCAGCGCAATCACGGCGATGATCCACACGTTGAAGTACACCACGCGGTTCAGCGGCGACAGGATCAGACCCTCGTTGATCAGCCCGCCCGCGATCATGCCCGTCAGGCCGACAATCGATCCGACCGACAGATCGATACCGCCGGTCAGAATGACGAACGTCATTCCGACACCCAGCACGGCGTTGATCGCCACCTGCTTCGCCAGGATGATCTGGTTGCTTTCCTTCAAAAAGGGATCGGAAATCAGCGCGAAGAACCCGAAGACGATGAACAGCGCGATGAAGGCACGCAGTTGCAGCGCGAGCTGCCGCAGCGAGACGTTGTTACGCGGGCGCGCCGGGGCCTGAGGCTGGGCGCCGGGGCGCATATCAATTTCCGCCATTGGAACTATCATCCTTTCGTGCTAGCTCGTGACCGATGGCGGACGCTTCGACCAACGCCTGTTGGGTCGCCTCGGTGCGATCAAATTCTTTTGTAATCCGGCCTTTGGACATGACGATCACGCGGTCGGCCATCGCCATGATTTCTTTGAGTTCCGTCGAAACGAAGATGATGCCCAACCCCTGTGCCGCCAGGTTGCGCATAATCTGGAAGATTTCTTCCTTCGCGCCCACGTCGATACCGCGCGTCGGCTCGTCCATCAGCAGGATCTTGGGCGACGTCAGCAGCGCTTTCGCCACCACGACCTTTTGCTGGTTGCCGCCGCTCAGCGACGAGACGAGGTGCTGCGGGCTGCTCACCTTGATCGAAAGTTCCTTGATCAGCCGCGTGATGCTCTCGTTTTCTTTTGCCGCCGAAAGGAAGAAGCTGCGCATGTACCGCTTGAGGCTGGCGAGCAGCATGTTGTCAGCGATGGTCAGTTCCGGCACGAGGCCTTCGCGCTGGCGGTCTTCGGGGATCAGCATCAGGCCCTGGGTGATGCGGCTGTCGATCAGCCCGCGCACCTTCTGCCCGTTGACGCGGATTTCGCCCGACGCTTCCGGGTGCAGGCCCATCAGGCACTCGAACATTTCCGTGCGTCCCGCGCCCATCAGCCCGTACACGCCCAGGATTTCGCCCGCGCGCAGACTGAAGGAGACGTCTTCGAGAAGGTAGCCGCCGCCCGGCTTGGGCAGCGTGACGTTGTTGACCGACAGGATCGGCTCGCCGAATTCGTGCTTTGGCGGCACGTAGACCATTTCCGTGTCGCGTCCCACCATGCGCTCGATGATCCAGGGCAGGTCCACCTCGCTCATGGGCGATTCGGCGATCTTGTGCCCGTCGCGCAGCACGGTGATCACGTCCCCGATCTGCATCAGTTCTTCGAGCTTGTGCGAAATGTAGATGATCGAGACGCCCGCCGCCTTGAGGTCTTCGATGACGGTGAACAGCACCTCGACTTCGGCGTTGCTCAGCGCGGAGGTCGGCTCGTCCATGATCAGGATCTTTGTGTCGAAGGCCAGCGCCTTGGCGATCTCCACGATCTGTTGCTGGCCGATGCGCAGGTTCTGCACCAGCGTGCGCGGATCGATCGGCTGCTCCAGGCGTGTGAGCAGGGTGCGCGTGCGGACTTCCTGCGCGCGGTGTTTGATCACCGACTTGCCCTGCGTCAGCTCGTGCGCCATGAAGATGTTTTCGCTGACGTTGAGGTTCGGGAACAGGTTCAGTTCCTGGTAAATGATCCCGATGCCATCTTCTTCGGCTTCGCGTGGCGACTTGGGCCGGATCTCTTTTTCTTCGAGCATCAGGCGGCCTTCGTTCGGCTGCTCGACCCCGGCCAGAATCTTCATCAGGGTCGATTTGCCCGCGCCGTTTTCGCCCACCAGCACGTTGACTTTGCCCCGGTAGACGTTGAAGTCCACGTGGTCCAGCGCGACCGTGCCGGGATAGTACTTGCAGATCTGCTCGGCGCGCAGAATCACGTCGTCCAGCGGCGTCTGTGTTTGCGTCGGAGCGGCAGCAGGGGCAGCCATCAGTCTGTCACCTCAAGCGCTACCGGCACGATGATGATGTTGGCCGGATCGTCCAGCGTGAATGCCCCGGTGAACGTGACCGTCTTGCCTTCCATGCTGGCCGGGTCGATGCTCTGAATGGCGTCCGCGTCAGCCGCGCCGAACTTTTCGACCAGCATCGCCAGGATGCGATCGCCCATCGCGTTGGCGACGGCGGCGAAGTCTTCCTGGTTGCTGAAGTCGTTGTAGATGATGAACCCGACCGCGTCACGCACGGCGGCGCGCTGGCTGATCTTGATCAGCGGGCCGATGGTGATCGAAACGTCAGCCGTGCCATCCGGCGGGTTGAGGTCGATGGCGGCCAGCCCCGCGCGCGACGACGTGTCGAACGTCAGGATCTTGCCTTCGCCCTTGACCATGAAGCTGTACGCGCCGGTCCCGGAGCGGTTGCCGAACTGCTCGATGGCGGCGTCCTGGTCCTGCGCGATCAGCGGGAGCAGCGTGGACAGGTCTTGCGCCTGTTCCTCATAGGTGGGCATGAGCTTGCTGTCCCAGATTTCCTCGACGTAATCCGCGCCCACGAAGCCTTGTTTAGCTTCCTCGTCCTCGTTCAACGTGCGCACCGTTGCGATCACGCAGCCAGACAGGGACGAAGCGATCACCGCTGCTATGACGAGCAGGGGGAGCCGCTGGAGAAAGAGTCTACGTGCCATGTACATCTAGCTCCTACAAAAGATACTCTGCTGTAAATCGATCTGTGATGAGCACATTTACCCAGCGGCCTTCAAGCGCACCGCGCACAGCAGCATGTTTACGACGCCCACCGCTGATACCCACCGTCCGTTCCACACAGCTCAGGCGTTCCAGCGGCATGCCGATCACGCGTTCGTTCAGTGGCGTGATGGCCGGAACGCCGTTGTCGTTGAAGAACCGCAGGCAGATATCCCCCACCGCGCCCTGCTGCCGCAGCAGCTCCAACTCGGCTTCAGAGAAGATGTTGCCGCTGCTGGCGAGCAGTTGGGAAGGTTGGACGGATCCGATACCGACGAGGGCGAGCGTGACCTGGTCGAACATTGCCAGCGTGTCCGCGACGTAGGGATCGTTGAGCAGGATGTTGCGCGCGTCCGCTGAGCCGACGATGCCCGGCGCGCTCAAAAAACGAGCCGTGCCGTTGACCAGTTTGGCGAGGCGGTCGGTGAGGCGGGCCGCATGCACTTCCGCGCCCGGCTGCCCGACGCCGCCCAGAATTTGCACCACCTGGGCGTTCGTTACCTGCGCGATCGGGTGCATCGCGTCGACCATCGCCAGCAGAGTCGAACTCCATGACGAGATGCCGATGATTTCGTGCTGCCGAACGGAGTTTTCGAGGTAAAACGCAGCGGCGGCCCCCAGATTGCGCTGGATTTCCGGCTCGTTGTCAGGATCGAGGCTGTCAACGATAATGACTTCGCGCAGGTTGTAGGTCTGTCGGACTTTTTCTTCAAGGTCTGCGTATACCCCGGCGGGCAGGCTGACGGTGGTCCGTACGATTTTTTCGTCGATAGCCCGTTTTAACAGGCGCGAGATGGTGGCTTGAGACAGCGTGAGACGGGCACCGATTTCCTTTTGTGTAAGGCCTTCGGTGTGATATAGGTGGGCCACTTTGGCCATCAAACGTAGTTCTTCGAGTTGTGCCATGAGAGTATTTGAATAAATATTCAAGATGCAATTTATATTCAATGCTCATATCTTACTATGATTCCCGGGACGCTGTCAAGCAACTGGCCCTTTGTGGCTCTGCGCCTCTCGACCGCGATTGCGCCTCTTTACCAGTTGACAGGATCGATTAGAATGGAGGGATTGGCCCAGAGGAAGGGCCGTCCTCTGCCTGCGAAGGAGACTGTATGAATACTCTGGATTCCGGCGATTTCGTTCCTGTCGTGCTCCGCGCGCCGGATAGATCTTCCGCCGAAGTGACGCTGCACGGGGCCAACGTGACGTCATGGCGCACGCCTGATGGCCGCGAACGCCTCTATCTCAGCGAGCGCTCCGGCTTCAATCCCACGGCGGCGATCCGTGGCGGCGTGCCGGTGGTGTTTCCGCAGTTTGCCGCGATGGGCCCGCTGGCGCACCACGGCTTCGCCCGTACGAGCCTGTGGCAGTTGTTGGATACACAGAACACGCCGGAAGAAGCCGTCGCGCACTTCCGCCTGACCGATTCCGGCGAAACGCGTGCGCTCTGGCCGTATGCGTTCCAGCTCGATCTCACCGTCACGGTGGGCGGGCCGCGTCTGGCTGTGGTGCTCGACGTGACCAATACCGGCACGGAGCCGTTTACGTTCACGACCGCGCTGCACACCTATTTTCGCGTAAGCGAGATCGGGAACGTCTCGGTCGAAGGGCTGGAAGGCATGTCCTACCGCGATCACGGCGTCGAGGGCCAGCAGCCGATGACCACGCTGCGCATCGAGGGTCAGGTGGATCGCCTGTACAAAGCCGTGCCCAGCACCGTTTATCTGCACGATGCGGATGCCGAGCTTCAGATCGTCTCCGAGGGATTTCAGGACGCCGTGGTGTGGAATCCGGGGCCGGAACTTTCCGCCGCCCTGCCCGACCTGGGGCCGGATGCGTACCACGACTTTTTGTGCATCGAGGCGGCGCAGATTTACGTTCCGGTCGAGCTGGCTCCCGGCGGCGTATGGCGCGGCGCGCAGACGATCACGGCCCTATCCTGACGCGTGCTCACGTCGCGTCATCAACCAATTAAAACGTAGGGCGGGAGATTCTCCCGCCCTGTTTTTTGCTATTGGTTGGTCCTCAAAATCTGAACGCTGGCCCCGGCTCTACACGTCCGCGCGCTTGAACTGGCGCGGCGTCGTCAGATCGACCTTCAACTCGCGGATCACCATGCCGTCGGGGCGCTCCTCGAAGGTGCTGGTCGAGATGCCGACCTCGATGTCCAGCTTCTTCAGCGCGCGGATGGCGTTCACGGTGAATTCCAAACAGTTGTGATCCGGGTCGTACGCGTATTCGCGGATGTGCTCGCGCTCCAGCACTTCCATCACCGGGCCGATGTCGTCGCCAAACACTTTGGCCGATTTCAGCAGGTAGTCGTTCTGCGACAGCACCGCCGTGCGCGGCACGGGATGGCTGGCGTTCTGCTGGTAATTTTGCCCCGTGAGCTTGTTTTCCAGCGAGCAGTAGTGCACGCCGATTTTCAGGCCCTCGTCGTGCGCGAATTCCAGCAGGTCGAGGCATTCCGCCTCGCTGCCCGCGATCGGCACGCCGCCCGCGTACCAGTAATCGTAGAGCGTATCGAACGGGCGCTTCTTCACCTTGAAGCCGCGCGCCTTGAACTCCGCCGCGTTCAGCAGCGGGTAGCACAGTTCCAGCAGGTTGATGCTGTAGATCCCGATGCGGTCCAGCTCGCGCAGGATGTCCTTCATGATGTCCAGCGTGCCGGGGATGATCGGCATCTCGATCATCACGTCGGGGATGTATCGCTTCGCCAGCTCGACCCGTTCCAGGATGCGCTTGCGCAGGTGATCGGTGTCGTGCATGCGGATGCTGAACCGGATCTCCCGCAGGCCCGCGTCGCGCAGTTCGGCCAGAATCGCTTCATCGACGTAATCGCCGCACGTATACAGCCGCGTGTGCACGCCGGGGAAGCGTTCGAGCGCGTGCTCGAAGAAGTGGACCGCCTGCGGCTTGTGCAGCAGCGGCTCGCCGCCGGT
>NZ_DAISHJ010000004.1:63850-120028 GCF_036822615.1 Aggregatilinea sp.
AGCGCCACACAGCTCAAGTGCTGCCCGGTGGCCGCCATCTCGTCCAGTTCCTGAACCAGATCGCGCTCGTTCGCGCGGTGGTGCTCGTAGTCCACCTGATTCGGGTTGAAGCAGTAATAGCAGTTCCGGTTGCATTGCAGTGAGACGAAAAACGTAGCGCTGCCCACGCCCTTTTTGCACGCGACACACGCTTCGGAAATCGCGCCGGAGACGAGGCTGCGCCCGCCGTTGCGGAAGATCACGCCCTTTTGCTCCAGGCGATCGTAGATCTCCGCGGGCGGATCGCCTTCGCCCGCGTCATCGACCTCGATGCCGGTGGCGCGCAGTTGGTTCAGGAAGTTCTCGTAGATCCGCAGGTAAATGCCCGCATACGCCGCGAATTGGGGATTTTTGATTTGGTGATGGGTTTCAGGCGTGATGGGGATGATCACCGTTCGATTCCTTTGACTAAGTCGTCTACTCTGGAATGCCCAGGAATTTGATCTTGGCGGGGATGCTCACGGCGTCGATCTGCTTCAGTTCGGCCAGCGCGCCGCGCACGAGGTACGCCAGTCCCCGGTAGAAATCGCTCTGCGCGTGTTTGATGACCAGCTCGGCCCACTTGGGACCCCACTGCATCAGGTGTTCGCTCAAAAATTCGCGCTTGGCGGCGGTGATCGCGTCCAGTTGCAGCGAATTGCCGTTTTCCAGGGCGTTCAGCGACATCTGCGCGCAGTGCGCGACGAAGCTCAGCTCGAACGCGATGTGATCCGCCGGTTCGCGGTCGGGGGTTTGCACTTCCGCGCCCATCTGCTCGTAGCGCCGCTGCACGTCCACCGTGCGATCCTGGAACAGCAGCCGTTCTTCACTGAAATACACCGACTCCCACGCAGGCGCGGCCATTTCGCGCAAGCCAACGAACAGCGCGGTGTGATCGGCCTTCAGGTCGACGAGCATCGCGTCGGTGATGCCATCGGCGCAGCTCTGGGTCCAGGCGGCCAGCAGCGCGAGTCCTTCGACCGTATCCGGCTGCGCTTCCGCGAACGGAACCGAGTCGAACAGATTGTCGGCCAGCAGGGGATTCAGCCAGTCGCGCGAGGGGATCGTATACAGTATTTTTCCGAGCAGGCCGAACAGCAGGGCTTCGCCTACAAGCTGTTCCGTGCGCTCATCGCTCGTGGATTGGGACGTCAAGTTGACCACAACGCTCTCCATGATATAGCGACACATCCAGACTCGGATGCGACATACTTTGACCTGAGTATAGAGTGAGAATAACCTGCCGGGCGGGGCACAAAAGCATTAGAACGCCGGATAAATGTAAACAAGAGCAGGGGAGCCACGGCGGCTCCCCTGGTCGATGATCGTGCGGATCGCTCTAGAAGCCGATCTTGATGTGCGAGGCGTAGAACAGATAGCGTCCCATCACTTCTGCAATCAGAACCAGCGCAAACGCGCCGTAAATCAGGGCAAAGAGCACGCGCTCCTGGCCCAGCACCGACGCGGTGCGGTAGAGGAAGAACGCGAACACCCCCGCGCCCAGGAAGACCAGCCCGATGCGCAGGATGAACAGCACGTTGTAGTCGTTGGCGATGTTGACCAGGCTGTCCGCCGCGTCGCCGGAGCCGAAGTTCACCAGGCTGGCCGAGACCACGACGAGTTCGAAGCCCAGCACCACGATCGCCGCCACGGCGATCCAGCGCAGCGACTCGCGCAGCAGGTTCGCCTGAACGTCCACCGCGGCTTCCTTGCGCGACTTGATGTAGCTGTAGTTCACGCTCAGCGCCACGCCGATCGCCAGCGATCCCAGCAGCAGGGTGGTGGCGAAGAACGACAGCGGGGTTGCCGCCGTGTTCCAGCTCGGTTGGTTCGGCAGCATGTAGATGTGCGACATGCTGTACACCGACGCCACGCCGATGATCGCCGCCGCGGCGGCCACCGCCATGCGGATGGTCGGGGTAGCGATCTTGCGCCACTGCATGATGGCGAACACGAAGCCCACGCCCGTGAAGGCCATGGTGAAGAAGATTTCACGGCTCAGCCACGACGATCCAAAGTTCGTGATCGCGCGGTATGCGTTCATCGGGTTGCCCAGGTGCAGCAGCGAGGCGAGCACGCCCAGCACCAGCACTGGCCCAATCGCCAGCAGTGCGCGGTCGCTCAAGCGATCGGCTTCGGCTTCACCGGCGCGGCGCTGTGCCCAGAAGTGGATGGCGCCCAGCACCAGGAACGAGCCGATAGCCATCTGAGACAAAATCGTATAGGTGACGAGTGCCCATTCACGCGTTTCCATCGTTATACCTCGTCGTCATAGACGCGCCCGACCTTCGAGCCGACAGGCTGGGCATGGCGGTGGGGCGTCATCACAAAGGAAGGATTGGTGATGTCGGCGGGCGGCAGCGGCGCGACTTCGTTCGCGGTCCCGTACTGGGCGCGCAGCTCTTCAAGCTCGCCAAAGTCCAGGGCACGCATGGGGCAGGCCGCCACACAGTACGGTTTGCCGCCTTCGTCCACGACGTCAGCGCACATGTCGCACTTCTGCATCGTGCCTTCATCAGGATCGAACTGGGGCGCGCCGTAAGGGCAGGCCCACGAGCAGTAGTGGCAGCCGATGCACTTGTCGGAATCAACCACGACGATGCCGTCATCGCGCTTTTCGATGGCTTTCGCCGGGCACACATCGACGCACGCCGGATTTTCGCAGTGCATGCATGCGATCGACAGCGAATAGACAAAAATGTTATTGGGCTGGATGAAGGCCGGGTCCAGCGGGTCCGCGACCCAACCGCCGCCGCCGTATTCATAGACATGGCGGTAGTTGACATCCACCGGGAGCGCGTTCTTCGACTTACAGGCGATCACGCATGCCTTGCAGCCGTTGCAGACGCTCGAGTCAAAGTGAAAGGCTAGTTGCTTTGCCATGTTTGTTACGCTTCCTTAATGGGGATCCGCTGGCTCCACTTGTAGTCCCGCTCGCGGGCGTCTGGGCCACCGTACCGTTCGATCTTGACGTTCAGCGAATTCCATCCCTGGTGTCCCTGGCCGGTCGGGATCGCGCCGTTGAGCGTGTTGGTTGCGCCTGCCTTGTCGATGCCGGTATCTTCCTCGACTTCGGCCCACGCGCCTTCACCCAACGACACCACGCCCGGCATGATGCGCTCGGTCAGGAAGACCGGGCGGATCACCTTACCGTGACGGCTGGTGACCAGTGCCGTATCGCCGTGCTTCAGGCCGAGCGGCTCCGCGTCCACCGGGTTCATGATGAGTTCCTGCGGGAACGCCTCACGCAGCCACGGGATGTTGTCGAAGATCGAGTGCGAGCGGCGGCGGTAGTGGATGGTGAACATCTGAAGCGGATATTCGCCCTTGACCTTGTTGTCCCAGTCCTCGAAGGTGTCTTTGTAGCCTTCGATCGGGTCCATGTAGGTCGGGATCGCGTCGATCTCGTTGAAGCCGTGGCCCTTGACCATTTCTGCGTTGGCTTCGCTGTAGATTTCCAGCTTGCCGGTTGCAGACTTCAGCGGGTTGGCTTCAGGATCGTCGCGGAAGGCCTGATGCGCGATGTAGCCCAGCTTGTCGCCCTTCTTGCGGCTGACCGTATACACGCCGTTTTCCTTGAATTCCGCCAGCGTGATGCGGCCTTCCTGCGGCTCGCCCTCGACTTCCATCGCGGCGATGTCATCGGCGGAGATCGTCAGCAGCGGCTCGAAGTCCACGCCGTTGTCCTTGATGACCGTCGCGCCCGCGAGCTGGTTGAAGACCTGCTGCTTGAGCGGCATCGGATCGACCACGTCGGGATCGACGTCCAGGCGGGTCGCCAGTTCGCGCGCAACCCAGTCGTCGTCCTTCGCCTCGAACAGCGGTTCGGTGACCTGGCGTGCCCAGATCAGGTGGTCGCGGTTGCCCTTCAGGAAGCCGTAGCGTTCCCACTGCGTCGTGATGGGCAGCACGATGTCCGCGTACTTGCTGTTGGTGTTCAGGAACAGGTTCAGCGACAGCACGAATTCGACCTTGCGGTGCGCCTCGATACCCTTGGTCATGCCGACCTTCTGGTTCAGGGCGTGGCCGCTGTCGTGCACGATCATCTGGATGTTGATGTCACGCACGTCGTCGTACCCGGCGACGTACTTGCCGTCGAGGACGGCGCTCCAGGCTTCGTTGTTGTTGATCGACACGCTGATCGCGTTGTCGTTCGACGCGCGCGGCGCGCCCGATCCGCCTGCGCTGATCAGGAACGGACCGCCGTCTGCCGTACGTTCCCAGCAGCTCACGCCCGTGCAGCAGCCCGGCTTGCCGATGTTGCCGGTCATCGCGCCCAGGGTCATGAACATCTGGGGCCACGTGTCGGCGTTGTTGACGCGCGCGACCGACCAGGCTGTCAGCAGCGACACCTTCGGCGTCGAGCCGATAGTGCGGGCCAGCTGGCGGATCTTGTACGGCGCGACGCCGCAGATCTCCGACGCCCATTCCGGCGTCTTGGGCGTGTCGTCGTACGTGCCCAGCACGTAATCCTTGAAGTTCTTCTTCGGGTCAGCGTCTTCGGGCATGTGATCCGCGTCGAAGCCCACCGTGCAGCGATCCAGGAAGTCCCAGTCGATCAGCGGGCCGTTCTCAGGATCGTCTTCGTCGAGCAGCGTGTACGCAATGCCCAACGCCAGCGCATGGTCGGTCGCCGGGCGGATCGGAATCCACTCGTCGGCCAGGATCATGTGCGTGTCGTTGTAATAGGGGTCAATGCAGATGAACTTTACACCGGCCTTCTTGGCTTCGATGTAATAGTGCATGTTGTTGCCCTGGGAACTCCACGCGGAGTTGCCGCCCCACATCACGACCAGATCGGAATTCTGCATTTCGAGGCGGTCGTTGTGCGACGTCAGCGACAGGCCGTCGCCCAGGCCGATGATCGGGCCGGTATAGAGCCACGTGCCCCACGAGGTGCTGCCCCACAGCTTGTCTGCGCCGCCCAGCATGGTGATCAGGCTGCCCAGCGTGCTGCCGGTTTCGAGGATGCCCTCGTTGCCGTACTGCTCGATGATGCGCTTGAATTCGCCCGCGATGTAATCGAGCGCCTCGTCCCACGAAATGCGCACCCACTCGTCCTGGCCGCGCAGTTCCTTCTTGCCGCCGCCCGGTTCCCAGTTCTTGCGCTTCATCGGGTACTTCAGGCGGTCGGCGCCGAAGCACTGCTGCTGCTGCGAACGGCCACGCGCGCAGCCGCGAATCTGGGGTTGTTCCGTTGAATCGTCGTGCGTGTCGTCGGTCTTGACCTTCTTGACGACACCGTCCACGACATGTGCTTTGATCACGCAGCGCTGCCCGCCGCAGTTGTGCCAGCATGCAGCCGTGACCCATTCGCCCGCGCTCTCAGCAGCTTTCGCCGCCGGGGTGAGGGGCATGTTCTCCGAAATATTGTGAAGCCCCCCGCTCAAAACAGCCGTGCTGCTGAGGGCCGAACTCCACTTGAGGAAGCTGCGGCGGTTCAGCAAAACATCGGACATCGTTTTAGCGAGGAAACTATTCGTGCTCACTTTGACGATTCTCCTTCTCTTGCCTAAGTACGTAGTGAGGAATAAAACTGCGTCTTATATTTAAAAAGACACCTCCCTCATTTTTGTGCTTTATATCACAAGTCTAGTTTATTTAACGCCGCGAGTAATCACCCGGTAGGGTGATATTTCAACGGTACTGCCTGAATTATGTCTTCTAGGCTGATATTACAGGCCCGTAATTTGGCGAGTTCGCCGCCGTGAAGGCGGTCTCATTGTATTGGTGACGGTGAAATATTCGGGCTGCTCAGTTGCACCGGGCGGGCAAACGCCGCGATCAAGATGCTGGCATGCTGCTGGCATGGATCAGTCCGCTCTCGTACGAGATAAGCAGTCTGCGCAGCCTGATGGTGGAGCAGCCCGGCACGATGAATCTCGGCTTGAACTCCGGAGTGTTGATCTTCGCGGTGAAGGTGTTTGAACTGGGTTGTCGTGCGGCTTTACCCGCGCGTGGCGGTGTTATCGCTAGAGGTCCGTGTCGAGCCGCTCCATGCGCTCGGCCAGCCGGTCGAGGCTCGGCTCGGTGTAAATCATGACCGTGTTCAGGCTGGCGTGACCGAGCAAGGCCGCCAGCCCGCGCAGATCGTCGGGGTTCGCGGCGAGGTAGCGCGTGGCGAAGGTATGCCGCAGCACGTGCGGCCCCGGCGCGGTGATCCCCGCCTGCTGCGCGACGCGCGCCAGGATGCGCAGCACCGAGCTGCGGTGGCTCAGTTCTCCGTGCGGTCCGGCCCACAGCGGCGCGGCGGGATCCGCCGCGTTCGTATAGCTGTCCAGGTAGCTTTCCAGGGCTTTGCGCACGTCCAGCGTCAGCGGGATCACGCGGAAGCTCCCGCGTTTGCCCTGCCGTACCGTGACGCTGCCCGACCGCTCGTGCAAATCGAGATCGCCCACGCACAGGTCCAGCAGTTCCCCCACGCGCAGTCCCGTCCCGGCCAGTATCTCGATGATCGCGTAGTCGCGCGCGCTGCCGCTTGTTTTGGCGGCGCGCAGCAGCTTACGCAGGTCCCGGTCCGAAAGGCCCTTCGGCTGCCGCGCCGGGAGCCGGATGCCCGGGACGTCCGCCGTGGGATCGTCCGCCGCCAGCGCGTGATCGACCGCCCAGCCGAAGAAGCGCGACAGCGCCACCAGCCGCTGGTTGATCGTCGCGGGCGCGGCCTTTTCGACCGTTTGCTGGTGGGCCTTCCAGTCGCGCACGTCGCGCGGCATGATCGCCGCCGGGTCGAACGCCGTGTCATAGGCGCGCCGGTTCCACGCTGCGAAGTGGACCAGCGCGCGGCGGTACGCGGCGATCGTGTGCGTGCTGCGCCCGCTGCGTTCGAGATCCTCCACCCACTGCGCGATCACATCGGCGGCATCCATAATCCCGCGTCCTTCCCTTACGCCTTGACGTAATAATACAGCTCGCCGGGCTGCAAGAATTTCACCTTCTGCCGCGGATCGACCCGCTCGAACGCGCTCACCAGTTCTGCCGCCGGGATCACGTTTTTGACGAACAGATCGTTGTGGCCGGGGATCACCACGTCCCACCCGATCTCCTGTGTCAGCCGCGCCGCCTCGATCGGCAGCAGGTTCCCCGTCAGGTCGCCGTCCGTCTCGCGGAAGTGATCGCGCCCGTTGGCCGGGATCATGGCGAGATCGGCTTTCGGCAGCGCTTTGAGCATCTCTATGTAGCCGGGATAGATGATCGTGTCGCCCGCGTGGTAAAACGTCACGCCGTTCCACTCGATCAGGAACCCGATCCAGCGGTAGCCCTTTTCCTCGTCGTATTCCTTCTCGTAGTGCGCCGATGGCAAAACGGTCACCCTGGCGCTGGTGCCCGGAAGCGTGACCGGCTCCAACGCGGTCGGCAGGATTACCCGCCCCTGCGGAATGTCCAGATCCGCCAGCAGATCCGCGCACCAGCCGGTCGTCACGAAGCGCGCTTCCGGCGATGCCGCGGCGGCGGGCCCCAGTGTGGCTGGATCGAAGTGGTCGAGGTGCTCGTGCGAGATCAGAAAGTAATCCGCGTTGGTGACCTGCTCCGGTTGCACGGGCGGCGCAAACAGCCTTGTGCCCCAGTCCCCGAACCGCTCCCCGACCAGATCGCTCAGGTATGGGTCGATCACCAGCACCGCGTCCGGCCCTTTGACGGCGAGGCCCATCTGTCCCAGGCCCCACACGGCGAGGCTGTTCGGGATGATCGGCGTATTCTCGATCTGCTCGATGAGGGAACGCTGCTCCGGCATCATTGGCTCACTTTCCTGCTCTATCCCGCGCTTCTGCCGATTTTACCGGTCCGGCTCGCCTTCTCCCACTCACGCCTGACCGCCATCGCGTGGTCTTTACCCCCTCTCCAACCTGGATTGGAAAGGGGGCAGGGGATGAGGTCGCGCTTACACAGGCGACCAGTCGCGCGCGGCCTGCAGCAGCGCGTCGATGTTTTCCGGCGGCGTGCCGGGCGAGATCCCGCCGCCGAACGACAGGATCATCCCACCGCCCGGCGCGGCGGCGTCCAGGCAGGCCTGCGCCGCCGTATACACGTCTTCCGGCGTGCCGCGCACGCCCAGATCCAGCGGCGCGACGTTGCCCAGCAGCGCGGCCCGGCCATTCACCCGCACCTTGACCTGCGCGATGTCCAGCTCGTGGCTGAAGTTGAACACATCGAAGCCCGCGTTCGGCAGCACGTCCAGCAGGTGCTTGACCGGCGTGTCGTTGTGATACACGCGGATCAGCCCCTCGAACTCCCCGAACAGCCGCTGCAAGTGCGGCTGCACCCATTCTTCGTACGTCGCCGCGCTGACCATGCCCACGATGTCGTCCAGCACCAGGATGCCTTCCGGGTCGTGCACCGCGTCGAGCTGCGCGTGCAGCCAGCGGATGATCGTCGTGGTTACCGTTTCCAGAATTTTGGTGACGCGCTCCGGCTCCATCGCCAGGTCGAGCATCAGCGGGCTGATCCCCGCCAGCCACGACGCCACCGCCATCGGCCCGCGCGCGGCGACCATCTTCACGCCCAGGCCCTCCGCGCGCAGTTGGTCGTCGAGCGTGCGGTACTGGCGCAGCACGAGCGGCATCAGGCCGTCCGTCTGCGGATCGGCGGCGCTAATGTGCTCGGCCCAGAATTCGAGATCGGTCACAATCGGCTCGATGGACGGCGGGCTGTCGTCGTGGAAGCGCATCTTCACGCCAAACGCGGACGGTTCCCCTGCCATGCCATACTCAACCCAGAAGCCCGGCAGCCACACCGCGCCGGGGAAGCGATCCAGCAGCCCTTTATGCGCGGCCAGCCAGCGCTCGTCGAACAGGAAGAAGTCGCGCGTGTCCATGCCCGCGTAACCTGGCAGCCACGGGCTGTCCACGATCAGCGCGACCGGCACGCGATCCGGCTCGCCGCCCTGCGCCGCGATCTTGAAGCGTTCCCAATCCGTCGTCATAGCTGGACCTCCTGCGGCTGACCCGCATACGCGCCGTATTCACTGAACGCCTCGTACAGCGCGACGAGGTTTGCGGCGGGCGCGTCGGCCTGGATGTTGTGCACGGTGGTGAAGACGTAGCCGCCGCCGGGCGCCAGCGCCTCGATGTTGCGGCGCACGTCGTCCTTGACCTGTTCCGGCGTGCCGTAGGGCAGCACCTCCTGCGTATCGACCCCGCCGCCCCAAAACACGATGCTGCTCCCAAAATCGCGCTTGAGCGCCACCGGCTCCATACCTGCCGCGCGTACGTGGATCGGGTTCAAGATCTCCGCGCCGATCTCGATGTAATCGGGGATGATCGGGCGCACGTTGCCGCACGAGTGGAAAAACTGCCGCGTGTGTGGGGCCAGTGTTTTGATCCGCGAGAACAGCATTTGAATGCGCGGCTTCAGCATCTGGCGGAACATGCGCGGCGAGATCAGCTGCGACTGCTGCGTGCCGTAGTCGTCGGCGTAGGTCACCACGTCCACCACGTCGCCCAGGCGCGGCAGCGCCATCTCCCAGAACGCCAGTTTCAGTTCGATCATTTTGTCGAACAACGCTTCTGCCGGAACGGGATCGGTCGCCATCATCATCAACAGTTCCTGCATGCCGACGATGCGCTGCGCCATCTCGAAGATGCCCGCGAACGGGTCTTTGATCACGACGGCGCGGCCTGCCGCGCGCTGTGCCTCCGCGCGTTCGCGCAGCCCGTCGATCCGGCGCGGATCGGCCATGTCCGGCCAGGGCAGCCGCTCGATGTCGGCGGCGGTCACCTCCGGCCCCGGCAGCGGCACGTCGAGGATGCTGTAATACAGCCCGTCGGGGTAGGGGCGGCGGTGCGTGATGCCCCACTCGTCGTGGTACATCCAGTACTCGCCCGCTTCCTCCTCGACCACGTTCCAGTTGTGGCTGTTGAGCGGGAACAGCCCGCGCGTATCGACGCCCAGCCGCTCCAGCAGATCTTCGGACGGGGCGGCAAGCTGCTGGATTGTGTCGCACAGAGCGATCTCTTCGGGCGGCAGGGCGAGCGCCTCGCGCAGCGCGCGGTACGCCACCGCGTGAATGCCCGTCACCTGGACGCTGCCCAGGTCGAGCGGCACGCGGTCCGGCTCCTGGTGGTTGAGCGTGGTCAGTATACGTTCGCGTGAATTCATCGCGGCCATCCCCTAGGCGTCCTGCACGTCGAGCACGATTTTGATCGTGTCCGCCGCGTCCCGGTCCACGATGGCGAACGCGTCTGTCACGTCGCGCATGGGCATCTGGTGCGTGATCAGCAGATCCGGGTGCAGCAGCCCTTTCGCCATCATGCGGATCGCGCGTGGGAACTCGCCCAGCGTCACGCGCGAGGCGATGATCTCCGCCTCCTTGATCACCAGCGTCTTGAAGTGCACCGCGCTGAGCTGTTCGCCCAGCCCGGCGGTAACGATCCGCCCGCCGTTGCGCATCATCTTCACCGCCTGCGCCAGCGGCGCTTCCTGCCCCTCCACAAGGTGATAATGCCCGATCGCCTCGATCACGCAGTCCGCGCCCGCGCCGTCCGTCAGTTCGTTCACGAACGCGACCGGATCGACTTCCGCCGGGTTGATCGCGTAATCCGCGCCGAGCGTGCGCGCCGTGTCCAGGCGGAACGGCTGCAAATCCACGGCAATCGTCAGGCCGGGGCTGGCGGTGTGGCACAGCACGTCGAGGATCGACAGGCCGAGCTTGCCCGCGCCCAGCAGCACGACCGTCTCGCCCGGCTGGACGCGCCCGCGCTGCAAGATGTGATGCCCCAGCCCGTACATCTCGACCATCGGCGCGTGGACCATCGGCACGCTGTCCGGCAGATGGAAGACGTGGCTCGCAGGCGCGGCGACGAATTGCCCGTAGCCGCCGTCCAGGTCCACGCCCAGCAGCTTCAGCGAGCGGCAGGCGTTGATGTGCCCGGTCAGGCAGGCTGGGCAGGCGTGGCACGACAGGATCGGATCGACCGCGACGCGATCGCCCACTGCGATCCCGGTCACGTCCGGCGCGACCTCGACCACCACGCCGCCGAACTCGTGCCCCTGGATGGCGGGATAACTCACCCGGTCGTGGAACTCGCCGCGATAGATGTGCAGGTCCGTGCCGCAGATGCCCGCGTACCCGGACTGGATGAGGACTTCCCCGGCGCGCACCTGTGGCATAGGCGCGTCACCGACGGAAATAGTTTTGGCGTCGTACAAAATTCCGGCTTTCATAAATTTTTTCCCTCATAAACGTCAGCGAACACGATATCGATCGCAAATCACTACCTGAACCTGCCCGCTCCCTTCCTGATTTTCCTCTTGCCGCTCAAAGCCTACTCCGTCCCCACACCCCCTGTTGACCTTGCTTGTCTCCCCTCTCCAACTTGATTGGAGAGGGGCCGGGGGTGAGGTCTGCTTTTTGCTTTAACCAACAACTAAAAACTTTCCACTCTGAACTGCTTTTCACCGAAACCGGCTGTCCGACTGCCACAGATCCGGGTTCGGTCCCATGCGCTGCTTGAGCGGCAGCGTCGCCGCGTCCAGCGCCGCCAGCACGTCCGCGCTCAGCGTGATCTCGGTCGCCCGCACCGCGTCGGCCAGATGTACGGACGTGCGCGCCCCCGCGATCACCGCCGTGATGCCCGGCTGGTGCAGCACCCACGCCGTCGCCAGCAGCGGCATCGACAGGCCGCAGTCCGCCGCGATGCCGCGTATGCGCTCGATCGTGGCGAACAGCTCGTCTTCCGCGCCCGGCTCGCCGTGCCGCGCGCCAGGACGGTGGCTGGCGAAGTGGCGCGTCCGCGCCCGTCCCCCGGTCACCTGCTCCGCCGACGTATACTTGCCCGTCAACAGCCCGTGCAGCAGCGGGCTGTAGGCCAGCACGCCCAGCCCGTACTGTCCGCACGCGGGCAGCACCGCGTCTTCGATGGCGCGCCACAGCAGGTTATAGGGGACTTGATTCGAGATCACGGGCCCCAACGCCAGCATCGCGGCCATGTCCTGTGACCCGTGATTCGACAGCCCCACGTACCGGATCTTGCCCTCGTCGCGCAGGCGCATCAGCTCGCCCATCGTCTCCTCGAACGGCACGCTGTGGCTGGGCCAGTGAATCTGGTACACATCGATGGTGTCGGTTTGCAGCCGTTTCAGGCTGGCGTCGCACGCGGCGCGGATTTCCGGGGCGGAGACGTTCGCAGAGCGGACTTTCGTGGCGATGATCACCCGGTCGCGGTAGGGTTTGAGCGCTTCTCCGAGGATGCTTTCCGAGCGGCCTTTGCCGTACGCTTCGGCGGTGTCGAAGAACGTAATGCCGTGATCGAGCGCGGCGTGGATGGTGGCGCGGGTGTCGGCGTCATCTTGCGGGCCCCACATGGCCTCGTCGCTGATGCCCCAGCACCCCATGACGATGGGCGTCACGGCCAGATCGGACTTTCCAAGCTGTCTGTAATTCACGCTGCCCTTCCGTAAAAAATGTTCTTCTGGCGCAAATATTTCTTGGTGCGTGTGATGCTCTTTAACTTCTAAATCCAGCAACACCCGGGTGAGATGGCTTTTCTCCCCTCTCCAACTTGATTGGAGAGGGGCCGGGGGTGAGGTCTGCTCTTGCTTTTGACTTACAACTAAAAACTAACGACGAACGACTAACGGCTCACGCTTACGGCGCGCTGCCGCGCCGGATCAGCTCCTCGGTATAAATATACTCCCGGTACTGCACGTCCCCTTCCATGCGCTTGAACAACAGCTCGGCGGCCATGTTCCCGATCTCGTACTTGGGCACATGGAACGTGGTCAGCGAAGGCGTGACCTGGCTGGAGAGCATGATGTCGTCGCCGCCCACGATCGCCAGATCGTCCGGCACGCGCCGCCCCGCCTCGACCGCCGCGCGCAGGATGCCCAGGGCTACCAGATCGTTGCCGCCGATGACCGCGTCCAGTTCCGGGTGAGTCGCCAGAAGCTCCGCCGCCGCCGCGTGCCCCGCCTCCCAGGTTGGCATACACAACATGCACCAATCGGGGTTGGCTTCCAGTCCGAAGCTTTTGAGTTCCTCAAGAAACTGCTCGATTTCGACCGCCCACTGGCTGCGCTGCAAGCGCAGATAGCCGATGCGCTTGTGCCCCGTTTCGGCCAGATGCCGCGCGCCGCGCAGCGCACGCACGCCGAGCGCGTCGCGTCCCTTGACCACGCTGGCGAGGTTTTTGGGGACCTGCCGGTTGACCACGACGACCGCCTGGTTCTGCGCGATCAGGGGGTACAGGTCGTCGTCGGGCAGGCGCGAGCTGCAAATGATGATGCCGTCCACGGTCGAGTCTTCGAGCTGGCTCAGTACGGCTTTTTCGCGCGCCTGGTTTTCGTTGGTGTTGGCCAGCAGCACGCTGTAATCGCGCTTCCAGGCTAGATCCTCGACGCCCTTCACGATTTCCGCGAAGTACGGGTTGGTAATGTCCGGCGTGATAACCGCGATCATGTTGGTCTGGTTGGTCACCAGCGTTCGGGCGGCGCGGCTGGGGCGGTAATCGAGGCGGGCGATCACGTCGCGCACGCGGTCGCGCGTGGCGGCGCTGATCCGCCCGGTGTTATTGATCACCCGCGAGACGGTCATCGGTGAGACCCCGGCCTCACGCGCGACGTCGTGCAGAGTGATTCGTTCGCGCCGCTGGTTCATTTCTACGGTCCAGTTGACAGGTTAAAAAAAGTTGCATACACTGATAGCAGACATGAGTTAGCGCTAACACGTTGCACCTCTTATGAAATCGAAGTGAGTTAACGCTAACTCCAATGAATATACAGGATTATTGCACGTCTTTCAAAACTTAACATCGCCCAATCCATCATCACCCATCTCATCTCACACGTCCCATTTTTCGTTTTCTACTGCACGGGGTTGTTGTAAGTCAGTCGGCTTAACAAAAGAATCATTTTGGTCCAGTTAACGCTCTCGTGAGCGCTAACGAGAAAGATATTTTTCGATGCCACCACCCCAACGCGTCACTATGGCAGATGTCGCCCGCGAAGCCGGTGTGTCGCTCATGACCGTATCTCGCGCGGTGAATGGCAAAGGCGAGATCAGCGACGAGACGCGCGAGCGCATTCAGGCCGTCATCAAGCGCCTGGGCTACCGGCCCAGCGGCATCGCCCGCAGCCTTGCAACCAACCATACCGCCACCGTTGGCCTTGTGGTCCTTGACAATACGAACCCCTTTTTCTCCGAGATCGCGCGCGGCGTGGAACAGGTCGCGTACGAGACGGGCTACAAGGTTTTCCTGTGCAACACCGATGAAGATATCGAGCGCGAAGCGGAGATGCTGCACTCGCTGGAAGAAAAGCGCGTGGATGGCGTCATCCTGGGCGGATCGCGCCTGGACGACGCGTCCCTCTACGCGGGCCTCCGGCGGCATCCGGCGGCGGTGTTGGTCAACCGCGTGCTGCCGCAGGGATCGTTCGGTACCGTCCTCGTCAACGACGCCCACGGCACGCGCTGCGCGGTAGAGCATCTGATCCGCGCCGGTCACCGCACGATCGGCTTCCTCGCGGGGCCGCCGCATTCTTACAGCGGCCACCAGCGTGCCGCCGCCTATCGCGCCACGCTGAAGGATGCCGGGCTGCCCCAGAATACGTCGTGGGAGCAGGGCGGCGCGCCGACTGTGGCGGGCGGGCAGACTGCTGCCCGGCAGTTGTTGGCGGCGCATCCCGAATTGACCGCCCTATTTTGTTACAACGATCTGACCGCCGTAGGGGCGCTGCAAGCCTGCGCTGCGATGGGCCTCGACGTTCCCGGCGATGTCGCCATCGTCGGCTTCGACGATATCCCGATGGCGGCCATCGTCACGCCCGCGCTGACTACCTGCCACGTGCCGACCTATACCCTGGGGCGGCACGCGATGGACCTGCTGTTGGCGCACATCTGCGGTTGTTTGGAAGAATGCGAAAACATTGTCGTTCAGCCTGAGCTGATGGTGCGCGCGAGCGCGCCCCGGCCCAGTCCTACTTATTCCGGTTCACAAGTGAGTGGGTAACACGGACGCTTACCGTCTACCCAGGCGTGCGAGCACGAAGAAAGGAGAGGAGTCCTCAGCTACCTAAACGCAGTGCTCCGTTAGGTCAGAACTTTAGGATTTGCCAAAAATAAGGAGTAGTCATGTCGAATAAACGCAATTTGTTAACCCTCCTCACTCTGGTTCTCGCCCTTGCTTTGGCGCTCCCTACCTTGTCACCGGCTGTGCCCGCTGCCGCTCAAGGCGATGAAACCTATAACGAAGCCCCGATGCTGGCCGAAAAAGTGGCCGCCGGGGAACTGCCGCCCGTTGCGGAACGTCTGCCCGAAAATCCGCGCGTCGTGGAGCCGCTGGACAGCGTTGGCGTCTACGGTGGCATCTGGAACCGTGCGTGGCGCGGTGTGAACGACTTCCACGCCTTCGGGCGCATCACCTACGATCCCGTGCTGCGTTGGCCGCGCGACCCCTCCGACCCGGTGCAGCCGGGTCTGGCCGAGAGCTGGGAATTCAGCGAAGACGGAACCGCCCTCACGCTGTACTTCCGCAAGGGCCTGAAGTGGTCCGACGGCGAGCCGTTCTCGGTCGATGACGTGATCTTCTGGTGGGAAGCCATCGAGACCGACGAAAACATCACCGCGGCGATCCACGGCGAGTGGCTGGTCGGCGGCGAGCCGATGACCCTCGAAAAGGTCGATGACAGCACCATCACGCTGCACTTCGCCGCCCCGAATGGTCTGGCCGAAACCGTCGGTCTGGCCTTCCACGGCAACGAGTGGCCGCTGGGCTTCGAGCGCTTCGGCTTCTACGCCCCCAAGCACTACCTGGAGCAGTTCCACCCGGCCTACAGCGAAACCGGCACCTACGAGCTGTTCGAGGAAAAGGCGTTCGACTACAACGTTGATCGTCCCGTGATGACGGCCTGGAAGATCACCGAGTACGAGCCGGGCACGACGCTCATGATCGCCGAGCGCAACCCGTACTACTTCGCGGTGGACACCGAAGGCAACCAGCTCCCCTACATCGACTACGTGTACTTCCACATGGTCGAAGACGTAGCGGGTGTGAACCTCATGGGCGTCGCGGGTGACCTGGACATGCAGGCGCGCGCGATCGACCTGGCGCAGTATCCCGTCTACCAGGAAAACGCCGAAGCCAACGGCTATCACATGTTGATGTGGCCGCAGGCGGCTGCTTCTGCTGCGACCCTGTTCTTCAACATGAGCTACGCGGAAGATAACTACCGCAATCTGTTCCAGGACATCCGCTTCCGTCAGGCGGCCTCGGTCGCCATCGACCGCGACGCGATCAACGAAGTCGCGTTCTTGGGCCAGGGCGTGCCGCGCACCGAGACGGTTGTCCCCGACTCGCCGTACTACATCCCCGAACTCGAATCGGTCTACGCTCAGTACGATCCTGAGATGGCGACCCAGCTCCTCGACGAGATCGGTCTCGTGAAGGGCGACGACGGGTACTACAAGTTCGCAGATGGCTCCGACCTGCTGCTGTACATCGAAACCTCGGCGACAGCGACCGGTATGGAAGACACCCTGGACCTGATCTCCCAGTACTGGAACGACATCGGCCTCAAGAACGAATACACCATCGAGACGCGTGACGTCTTCTGGCCGAAGGCCGGCGCGAACGAAGTCATGATCTCCACGTGGTCGACCGACCGCGGTCTGGTTCCGATGGTGGACCCGATCTACCAGTTCCCGTTCGACGAGCGCTCGTGGATGGCGCCCGCCTACGGTGTCTGGTACAAGACCGGCGGCGCGGAAGGCCTTGAGCCGACCGACGAGTTCAAGCAGGCGATGGACCTCTACGACCAGTACAAGGGCACGACCGATCCCGCCGCTCAGGTTGAGATCGGCAAGGAAATCGTCCGCCTGTCCACCGAAAACCTGTGGACTCTGGGCACGGTCGGCATGGTCCCGAACCCCGTTGTGGTGAAGAACAACTTCATGAACGTTGAAGAACACCACACCGCCGACTGGATCATCATGACCCCCGGTACGATGGAACCGGCTACGTTCTACTTCTCGGATGGTGGCAGCGAGTAAGCCGTCTGGAGATGTGTGGTCCCGGGCGCTGCTTGGCAGCGCCCGGTTTCTCCATCGCCCGACGACGAAGTAGGAGTTCATCGCATGATTGCATTTATTGTGAGACGGCTGTTGGCAATGATCCCCATGCTGATCGCCATTTCCTTCATCTCGTTTGCGATCATCCAGCTTCCGCCCGGCGACTACCTCTCGACGCTTCAGGCGGTGCAGGGGACCAGCGGCGGCGGGATGTCGAACGAGCAGGCGCAGCTTTTGCGCGAGCGGTATGGGTTGGATGAATCGTTTCTGACGCAGTACTGGAAGTGGGTTAAAGGGTTTCCCAAAGGCGACCTGGGCTATTCGTACGAGTGGACGAGCAGCGTCTGGCCGCTGATCAAGGATCGCATCTGGTACACCCTGTTGTTGGGGGCCTGTTCGATCCTGGTGATGGTGGTGCTCTCGGTGCCCATCGGGATCTATTCCGCGACGCACCAATATTCCGTGGGCGATACGCTGATGTCGATCATCGCCTTTTTGGGCCTGTCAGTGCCGGGGTTCCTGCTTGCGCTGATTTGGCTCTACATTGGCGGCGTGCTGTTAAACCTCGACGTGCTCGGCGCGCAGTCGAAGGAGTACATCAACACCGCGTTTAGCTGGGGCAAAGCGTGGGACTACTTCCTGCACCTGTGGCCCCCGGCGATCATCCTGGGTCTGGCGAGCACCGCGCAGTTGATGCGCATCATGCGCAACGGCATGCTGGACGAGATGAACAAGCAGTACATCACCACCGCGCGGGCCAAGGGCCTCAAGGAACGCAAAGTGATCAACAAGTACGCGGTGCGTTCCGCCCTCAATCCTGTGGTCAGCGTGCTGGCGATGGAAGTGCCGAAAATTATCTCCTCCTCGATCCTGATCGGGGTGGTGATGTCTGTCCCCACCACGGGGCCGCTGTTCCTCCGGTCGCTGCAAAGCCAGGATATGTACGTGGCGGGCGCGTTCCTGCTGATCATGTCGCTGATGCTTCTGGTGTCAAACCTCATCGCTGACTTGCTGCTGGCGTGGCTGGATCCAAGGATTGTGTACACATGATCGATGCAGCGCGTGACCTACCAGATAACGTAATCGATAAGCAGTCCGAGATCCTCCGTGAGCGCTACCGGGGTCTGGCCGAAGGTCAGGCCGGGCGCAGTGCCGAGGTTCTGGGGCTGAGCCAGGACGAAGCCCGCTTTGCCGCGTCGCAGTGGGCGCTCATCTGGCGGCGGTTCCGGCGCAACAAGGCCGCGATCATCGGCGGAGTGATCGTCATCTTTTATTACCTCGTGGCCCTGTTTGGCAATTTCATCGCGCCCTATTCGCTGGAAACACGCTTCACCAAACAGCTTTATCTGCCGCCCCAGCCCATTCACCTGATCGATGACGGCAAGCTGCACCCTTACGTGTATGGCATCGAATCCACCTATGACGAGAATCTGCGGCGTGTTTACGAGCAGACGGACGAAAAGATTTATCTGAAATTCTTTGCGAAGGGCGATTCCTACAGCGTTTTGGGTCTGTTTGAAAGCGACATTCATCTGTTCGTCGCGCCGGGCGGCTTGGTGAGCATTATGGGAACCGACCGCCAGGGCCGCGATATGTTCTCGCGCATCGTCCTCGGCAGCCAGATTTCGCTGACGGTAGGTTTGTTCGGCGTGCTGCTCAGTTTGGTGTTTGGCACGGTGCTGGGTTTGGTGTCGGGTTACTACGGCGGGCTGGTGGACGAAGTGATCCAGCGCCTGATCGAGCTGGTGCGCGCCTTCCCCAACATTCCGCTGTGGATGGCTCTCTCGGCGGCGCTGCCGCCGGGCTGGTCCCAGGTCAAGATGTACTTCGCCATCACGATCATCCTCTCGCTGATCGGGTGGACGTGGCTGGCGCGCCAGTTGCGCGGGCAGGTGCTCACACTGCGCCAGAGCGACTATGTGGTCGCGGCCAAGCTGGCCGGGGCGAGTGACGCGCGCATCATCTTTAAGCACCTGATCCCGGCGACCTTCGGCCAGATCATCGTCGTGGCGACGCTCTCGCTGCCCGCCATGATCCTGGCGGAAACCTCGCTGAGCTTCCTCGGCCTGGGGCTGCGCCCGCCGACGACGAGTTGGGGCGTGCTGCTCCAGGAGTCGCAGAACCTGCAATCGCTGGCGCTGTATCCCTGGGTGTTTGCTCCGGCAGTCGTGATCGTCATCGTCATCCTGGCCTTCAGCTTCCTGGGCGATGGTCTGCGCGATGCCGCCGATCCGTACACGCTGTAGAGGCCGCCATGAATCCTGATCACATTCTCGAAATCGACAACATGCAAGTGACGTTCCGCACGCTGGATGGCCTGGTACGCGGCGTGGACGGGGTGAGCTTTCACGTCCGCCCCGGCGAAACGCTCGGCTTGGTGGGCGAAAGCGGCTGCGGCAAGAGTGTCACCGCGCACAGCATCATGCGCCTGCTGCCCAAACGCACGGCGAAGATCAGCCGGGGCGCGATCCGGTTCCGCCGCCGCAACGGCGATGTGGTCGATTTGACCACCGTCGATCCCGAAGGCAGCCTTATCCGCGCCATTCGCGGCAACGAGATCGCCATGATCTTCCAGGAGCCGATGACCTCGCTCTCGCCGATGCACACCATCGGCGAGCAGATCATCGAAGCCATCACGCTGCACCAGAACGTAAGCGGCAAAGACGCGGAAGATCGCGCCGTCGAGATGCTCGAAGCGGTGCGTATCGGCAACGCGCGCCAGTTCATCCGCTCCTACCCGCACCAGTATTCGGGCGGCATGCGCCAGCGCGCCATGATCGCGATGGCCCTCTCGTGCAACCCCTCGGTGCTGATCGCGGACGAGCCGACCACCGCGCTCGACGTGACCATCCAGGCGCAGATCCTCGACCTGATGCGGCGGCTGCAAGACGAGTTTGAATCGGCCATCATCATGATCACGCACAACCTGGGCGTCATCAACGAAGTGGCTGACCGCGTTGCCGTGATGTACCTCGGCAAGATCGTCGAGGTGGCCGACCGCAGGACGCTGTTCAAACGGCCCGCCCATCCCTACACCGTGGGCCTGATGCAGTCCGTGCCGGAGTTGGGCCGGAAAGATCGCCAGCGCCTCCACCCGATCCCCGGCATGATCCCCGACCCGTTCAACGTGCCTAAGGGGTGCAGTTTTCACCCCCGCTGCCCGGTGGCTAAGCCGTCGTGCAGCAGCATCGATGAAGTGCCGTTGGTTGAAGTGGAGCCGGGACACTTCGTGCGCTGCACCCTGTATTCCGATGGAGTGGCGGGCCATGACTGACCCTAACACGCTGGTTGAACTGCACGATCTGAAGATGCACTTCCCGATCCGGCGCGGCGTGCTCAAGCGCACCGTCGGCTACGTGCGCGCCGTGGACGGCGTGTCGTTTGCCATCCGGCGCGGCGAAACGCTCGGGCTGGTGGGCGAAAGCGGCTGCGGCAAAACGACGTTGGGCCGCTGCGTGGTGCGCGCCTATAAGCCGACGCACGGGCAAATTCTGTACCATTCCGAGGCGAGCGACACGGAGCAGTCCGGCCCGCACGTCACGGGCGAAGCCTCGAACGGGCTGGTGGATTTTGCCCAGTTGAGCAGCCGCGAGCTGAGCAGCTACCGCCACGAGATCCAGATGATCTTTCAGGATCCGTACTCGTCGCTCAATCCGCGCATGACGGTGCTGGACATCGTCAGCGAGCCGCTGGTGATCCACAACCGCTTCAAGGGCGACGCGCTCAAAGCCGAAGTGGGCGATCTGCTGCGGCGGGTCGGCCTGCGCCCCGAATACATGAACCGCTATCCGAACGCCTTCAGCGGCGGCCAGCGGCAGCGGATCGGCATCGCGCGCGCGCTGGCGCTGCGCCCCAAGCTGATCGTCTGCGACGAGCCGGTGTCCGCGCTGGACGTGTCGGTCCAGGCCCAGGTCGTCAACCTCCTGCAAGACTTGCAGTCCGAGTTTGGCCTGACCTACCTGTTCATCGCGCATGACCTGTCGGTCGTGCAGCACATCAGCAGCCGGGTTGCGGTGATGTACCTGGGCCGCGTGGTGGAGCTGGCCGATTCGACCACGCTCTACGACGCGCCGCTGCATCCCTACACCGAGGCGCTGCTGTCTGCCGTGCCGTCCACCGATCCCGACGTCAGCCGCGAGCGCATCATCCTCACCGGCGACGTGCCTAACCCCGCCAACCCGCCGCGCGGCTGCGCGTTCCATCCCCGCTGCCGCTACGCGCAGGCCATCTGCCGCGAAGAGACCCCGCCGTGGGTCACCGTCGGCGATCACGGCGCGGCGTGCCACTTTGCAAAGGAACTCTCACTCACAGGAGTCAATTGACGTGCAGCAGCCAACGAAAGACCAGTTGAAAGCCTGGGTCTCCGCGCCCCGGCCCGTGGAGGATCTGCGCGCGGCGGTCCGGCAGTCCCCGACCACGCCGGTATTCCTGGCCGGGCTGCGCCAGGTGATCCCGGACGTGACCGCCATCCCCACGCTGACCTATACCCTTTACCGTGAGTTCGAGCGCACGGGCGAGCGCCCCAGCTTCGAGACGCCCTACTTCCTCAAGCGCGCCATGTTCACCCGCGCCGTGCTGGAACTGATGCTCGGCGACGACTCGATGCGCGACGCCGTGCACGATCTCGCCTGGAGCATCTGCGAGGAAACCAGTTGGGTCATGCCCGCCCACGAGGAGCAGGGTCCCGCCTTTTGGGAGCTGAACCCGCCCTACGTCCGCACGACGCCGTTTGGCGCGCACACCGCGCTCACCCGCGAGCCGGATTCAATCGATCTGTTCGCGGCGGAGACGGGCGCGTCCCTCGCGGAAGCGGTCTACCTCGTCGGCGATCAGATGGCGCCGGAAGTGCGCCAGCGCATCCGCCAGGAAGTCGAGCGCCGCATCTTTAAGCCCTACCTCGCGCACGGGCGCGATCACTGGTGGTTTAAGGGCGCGCTGAACTGGAACGGCGTGTGCAACGGCTCGATCGGGCTGGCGTTCCTGCGCCTGGAAACCGATCCTGAGACGCTGGCGCAGGCGCTCTCGATGGTGCTGGAAGGCTTCGCGGCCTACGTGGCGACCGGCTTCGAGTCCGACGGCGGCTCGATCGAGGGCGTCGGCTACTGGAATTACGGCCTGATGTATTTCGCCTCCGTCGCGGAGCTTCTGCGCGACATCACCGGCGGCGAGCTGGATATTCTGGCCGGGCCGGAGATGCGCGCCATCGCGGAATACGCGCCGGGCATGGTGCTCGTCCCGCCGAACCGTTTCATCAACTTCGGTGACGCGACGGAAGTGCTGTCCGTCTCGGCGGGCGTCGTCAATCGCCTCGCGGAGCGGACCGGCGTCGAGTCGCTGCGCGGCCTGCTGGCGATGAGCGAAGACGGCAATCTGGCGGAAGCCGAGACGCGCGCCACCGAGCGGGTTGTCGTGCGCCAGAGCGCGAACTATTATTCCAAGCTGGCGATCGACATGCGCGCGATGGCGTGGTGGGACGCCACGCAGCCGGTCCCGTCGCTGGAACTGTCCGATTTCACGCTGCCGGTCTGCGGCGTGGTTAAGATGGTCGGCCAGACGGCGAGCGGCGATCCGGTCGTGTTGGCGATCAAGGCCGGGCACAACGACGGCCACCATAGCCACACCGATGTGGGGTCGTTTATCTATAATGTGGGCGGCGAAAGCCTGATCCCCGACGCCGGGCGCGGCAAATACAGCAAGTTCTATTTCCGCCGCCAGCGCTACGCCAACCCGTTCAATAACTCACTGGGGCACAACGTCCCGCGCATCGCGGGGCAGCTTCAGGCCCCCGGCCCGGAGTTCGGCGGAACGCAGCAGTTTCACGGCGATCTGGTCGAGTACGGCCAGCACGACGCGACCAAGTTCGCCGTGGTCGATTTCCACGCCGCCTACGACGTGCCCGCCCTGACCGGTGCGCGCCGCACGGCGGAACTCGACGCGGCCAGCGGCGTCGTCACCCTGCGCGACGACTTCACCTTCGACGGTGCACCGCTCGAAATCGAAGAGGCCTTCGTGAGCTGGTTCCCGGTCGAAGTAGACGGGACCACCGCGCGCGTGACGGGCGAGGGCGGAGTGGTCGCGCTGGAAGTGCTCGAACCGGCGGGCGTGACGCTGGCCGTCGAGTCGTTCGAAGAGGCCTGCCGCGTCAACGAGTTGGACGGCGTGCTGTCGCGTCTGGCGATCGCCCTGCCGCCGGGCAGCACGTGTTTCACCGTGCGCCTGACGCCGCTCAATGCCTGAGCTTGATTGACCGGACGTTATCTTTGAAATTTGGATACGTAGACAGGGCTAGTTGCATACCCGCCCCTACAAACCCTCATCGAGACGTGTTTGTCTCCAGCCCAGACTGGAGAGAGGGGCCGGGGGTGAGGTCGCACTTGCTTTTGCTTTTGCTAATCGCTACTCGCTAACAACTAACCGCTGTTCGCTCGCTGCTCATGCGCCAGCACCTGGTGATCTGGCGCTTAACCCTTTTTACGAAAGGTACGAAAGAGTCCATCATGGCAGGTTCCGAAATGCGCACGTTCAAGGACGAGCAAACCGGGCGCACCATCACGCAGTTGACCGCGACCGGCAACAACGTCCACCTTTATTTCACCGAGAACTCGTTCGTGCAAGGCCAGAACGCGATCATCTTCTCGTCCGACCGCGATTCCGGTAAGGATCGCGCCCCGCACGAAGACCCGGAATACAGCCTCTACCGCATGGACCTGGACACGGGCGCGGTCGAGCGCCTCACCGACGACATCATGCGCTCCGCCCACGCCGCGACCAAGACGCCCGACGGCACGCTGATCAGCTACACCGCGCTCGATGGCAAGGTCAAAGCGCTGAACCTGGAAACGGGCACGACCACCGTGTTGTATGAGGAAACCGGCCCGTTTGCCATCTCCAGCGTCCCTTCGATTGCCGCCAACCGCCGTTACGTCGCGTTCTGCCGCAACGAGGAAAACGCGTCGCCCATCCACTACCACGGCGCGAACTACGCGGGCTTCAAGGAGCGTTACTACGAGATCAAAGATGGCCGCATCACCGTGGCGATGATCGACGGCTCTGGCGCGTTTGACGTCTTCCGCGACACGCACCAGCTCGGTCATTTCCAGTTCTCGCCCGACGACTCGACCTTCGGCACGTTCTGCCACGAAGGGCCGTGGAACCTCGTCACGCAGCGGATCTGGTATCTCGACTTCATCTCGCGCGAGGCGAAACCGTGTTTCCGTCAGGTGGAGCAGGACTCGATCGGCCACGAGTTCTGGACCCAGGACGGCTACATCTTCTTCGACGATCGCGGCCCCGGCCACGATGGCACGATCACGTCCGACCGTACGCAGGCTGTGGTGACCGACGTGCACGTCAACGAAAACGAGATGATCCCCTTCGTCGGCCTGATGGACCGCAAGGGCAATCTCATCAAGCGCATCGACATGCCGTTCTACTGCAACCATTACCATGCCAACCCGGATAATTCCGTGCTGGTCGGGGACGACGTGGATCAGCTCGTGCTGATCGACATCTCCGGCGAGAAGGCCACGCTCGAACCGCTGGCCTCGCACGGGACCTCGTGGCACACCCAGAGCAGCCACTGCCACCCGACCTGGGACTGGGACGGCAGCCGCATCCTCTACGCCTCCGATAGGGGCGGGCGGGTGCAGTTGTACTTGTTGGAACTTTAGAATAAGGAAATCTCATGACTGTTGTACACGCGCACGAGGTGCAGCCAGAATCGATCGCGCCGCGCCGCACGCGCTATCTGGCCTACACCGACGACCTGATGGTGACCGTCATCGACTTCGACGACGGCCCCGCCGCCGAGCCCGATCCGCCGCACAGCCACCCGCACCGGCAGGTGACCTACGTCGCGGAAGGCGAGCTGCTGTTTTTCATCGACGGCGAGCCGCATCGTCTCGGCCCCGGCGACCTGATCACGATCCCGGCCAACGCGCCGCATACCGTGCAGATTCTAACGGCTCACGCGCGGCTGGTGGATACCTTCACGCCCATCCGCCCGGAGTTTTTGCCGCAGGATTGATCGATTCCTGTTCGGGTTTGTCAGGAAGCAGCGCCGGGGCGACCATTACGATTCGCCTCGGCGTTGTGTTTTGAGTAAAATAGAATTGTCCCTGCCACTTAAATTCATCGAATAAGTCCTCTCAGAACAACTTTTAATGTTCTTCTAACCTTTTGTTGGTATAACCGCGCCCCGGTCTTAACGTGTACTGGTTACAGTGGACTTGGTTTTAGCGGATGTAGGGGAGTGTGGGACTCTCATGGAAATAGCTTCTCAATACGGCGATCTCGTCGGTGCTCAGCCCGCGCCCGCGCTGCCGCTCACGGGCGGGCTGCGGGCGCGAACAAGAGCCTTGAGCGCGCGCATTGAGCGCACCAAAACCTATCGCGGCCTGGACGAAGCGGTCCGGCGCGGCCTTCATATCTCCGATTTTTCGCTGTCGCGCGATCGCTACATCATCTTCAGCGACCTGCATCGCGGCTCTGGCCAGAAGAACGTCGACGACTTTCTGCACAACCGCGACGTCTACTGCCACGCCCTGTCCCACTATCTGGGGCAGGACTACCGCCTCGTGCTGAACGGCGACGTCGAGGAAGGCTGGAAGACGAATTACCGCACGGTGTCGCGGGTCTACGCGGACACGGCGGTCGCCGCCGAGCGTGAGTTCGCGTCGCTGAGCAGCACGCACTACCTGCGCGTTTACGGCAACCACGACGACGCGCTGGCGAATCCGTTGCTGGTCCGGCGCTATCTCGGCCCGGTCTTCGGCGCGATGAGCGTGCATCCCGCCATCGTGTTGGGCGGGCGGATCGTCATTGCGCACGGTCACCAGGGCGATTTTTACTCCGATCGTTACGCGTGGCTGAGCCGCAAAGCCGTTCGTTACGGCTGGCGGCCCATCCAGCGCATCACCGGCCTTGAGCTGAACCACGACGCGGAAAACAGCGCGCGGCTCTCCGCCCGCGACCATCACCTGTCGGCCTGGGCGCGCGATAACGGCCTGCTGCTGATCTGCGGTCACACGCACCGGCCTCACTTCCCAACTCCGGCGTCGGGCGCGGCGCTGCCCTACCTCAACGATGGCGCGTGCGTGCACTCCGACGGCATCACCGGCATCGAGATCGAGGGCGGCGAGATCCGGCTGATCAAGTGGCAGCTTCGCGCGGACGCAGCGCAGCGCTCGGTGCTGCAAAGCTACGATCTTGGGCGCATCCTGCACGCCAACGCGCACCTGCGCGACCGTGCCCGGGCCTGTCACCCGCGTTAATCACCACAGCCGCACCGGGCGGTTGAAATCCAATCGAGCCAGTATTGCCGGGGTGCGCCGGGCGCGCACCTCTGCTTTTCCAGGGATCCCCGCGCACCCATACTGCGCGGGGTGATTTGTCGCGCCGGGTCACCGCACAGATGGGATGTTCTCTTGAAGGCACTCGCTGACGCGCATCACCGCCCCCTCGTCCTTCTATTGTTCCTCGTCTCGGCGGCGCTGTTTCTTGTTTTAGGTGTGCAGGGCATCGAGCACGCCAACCCCAATAATTTCCGCGATCAGGCCGTGCAGATCCCCGTCATCGACTCCTACGCCGATCCGTCCCTGTTCCCCGGCGATTTTCTGCTGGAGGTCCGCGCCAGCTACGTGACGTTGTTTTACCCGGCGCTGGGCTATCTTTCGCGCACGATTCCGCTCGAACCGCTGATGCTGGCGCTCTACGTGCTGGCCTCCGCCGCGACGCTGGCAGGCGTCTGCGCGCTGACCGTGGCGATCTTCCGCGAGCCGCTGGCCGGGATGGTCGCGGCGCTGTTGTGGATGGCCTACTGGCCCAACCCCGGCGGCGACTTCATCCATTCCCCCTTCGTGACGCACACCACCTTCGCCGCTGCGCTTCAGGTGTGGGCGCTGGTCCTGTTTTTCCGGCGGCGGCCCCTGTTGGCGGCGGTCGTATTGGGCGTCGCGGCCAACATCAACGCCATGACGAGCTTTTTTGTCGCGGTGATGTGGGGCATGGCGCTGCTGGCCGATCCGCACCGTTCGCTGAAACAGATTGTGCGCATTTACGCGCTGCTGCTGGTTTTTGCGCTGCCCGTGCTGATCTGGCGGCTGACGCTGCCCTTCACCGAGGCGTCGCTGGACGAGTTCGTGGACATCGTGCGGCTGCGGCTGTGGTATGCGGTCTTCCCGTTTTCGTTTTCGCCGCTGCTGTGGGCCGGGTTCGGCGCGATGCTGCTCCTGTGGCGGCTCTCGTGGCGCGCCGGACGGCCCGCGCAGCACAGGCAGATTTTAGCGATGGTGGGCGGCATCGCGCTGCTGTGCGCGGTCGGCATCGTTTTCGCGGAGATCGTCCCGGTCGAGTTCATCATCGAGCTGCAGCTGGTGCGCAGCACGTGGCTGATCAATTTGCTGATCCTGACCTACGTCGCGCACATGCTCGCCCACCTGCTCGAATCGTCCGACGCCCGGCGGCGCGGCATCGCGTTTGCGCTGCTGCTGGCGTTCGTGCTGCCCCGGCTGGTCATCGAGTTCTTCCCGCCCGGCCAGCCGACACCGTACCCGCTGGTGATCGACCTCGACACGCCCTGGATCGACGCCCACGGCGTGCTGGTCGCCGCGATCCTGGCCGTCGCGTTGGTCGCGCTGCTGGGAGCTGTCTACGTGCTGCGCCGTGAGACGTCCGCCGGAACGTTCGGGTGGTTCGCGGCGGGCCTGATCGGGCTGGCGCTGCCCGCGTTCATCCCCGCGGCGCTGCCCACCGCGCAGCAGCGCACCACAGACGATTGGCGTGCCGCCCTGGTCTGGATCGAGGCCAATACCACGCCGGACGCCTACTTCCTCACCCCGCCGGAGTATGACGGCTTCCGCATGGTGGCCCGGCGCGGTTATGTGGGTGACTGGAAGGACGGCACGGTCGGGATCTTCCACAACGGCTGGGCGATCGAGTGGTACGAGCGCATGCTGGACCTCGGTTTCGACCCCGAGTCGTTCACCTTTGCGCCCATGACCCAGGCGCACCTGTGCGATGCCGCCGCGCGTTACGGCGTCTCGCACGTCGTCGCCGTCCGCGCGTGGGGCATCCGGGGCGATCCCGCCTACGAAAACGGCACCTTCGCCGTGATTCCCGTCCAGGCCCTCACCTGCGGCTGAGCCTGCGCCCTGCCGTATCGCAATCCGCCCCTGCAATCCTGGATCCCCACCTCTCCCCATCGGTGCAATTCACGATTTACTTCCGGCCCGTTTTTTCGCTTGTCTCCCCTCTCCAACTTGATTGGAGAGGGGACGGGAGTGAGGTCTGCCTTTGCCCTTGCTTTTCCCTGTTCCCTGACTCCTGGTCCCCGATCCCTGCCTTTTTGGGGCCGGGGGTGAGGTCTGCTTTTTGCCCTTGCCGTTGTTTTTAACGTCGCTTCAAACAAAAACACGGGAGGGCGGTTGATCCCGTCCTCCCGTGCTGGGTGATTCTCGTGCGGAGCCTGGACCCGGCTTACTGCACCGGGCAGCCCTCGACCGCCTGATAGTCGTCCCGGATCAGGCCGTCGCGGGCCGGATCGATCGGGGTGAGCGGCGCCTGCGGCTTCAGCAGGTCCGTCTGCAGGCCCATCGTGATGTCGGGATCGCCCTCGTCCGGCGTGAGCGGCGGCAGGTGACCCTCGCGGCTGGCGTTTTCTTCCGACGGCGTGATCTCAGGATAGATATCGTCCGCTTCTTCGTACGTCATCTGCGCGCCATCGACGTTCAGATCGACCGGCGCGGCGCTGATGGGCAGCGCGTCCGCCTCGTAGATGTCGGGGTTGCCCGGCAGGTCAGACGTGAACACCAGCGTTTCGGCGTCGCAGCGCCACATCGGCGCGTAGTCGGGAATGTCGTTCCCCGTGAGCTTGCGTGTCTCGCCGCTCGCTACGTCGTAAACGTAGATGTCCAGGTCGCCGTCCAGATCCGACTGGTACGCGATCAGTTGATCGTCCGGCGACCACACCTGGTTGGTGGCGTCCCCGTTCGGATCGGAGATCGGGTGCGGGTTCCTGCCGTCGGCGTCCATCATGTAGATCACGCTGTTGCCGTTGTCACCCGTGTCGCGGTACGACCGGAAGATGATGTGCTGCCCGTCGAACGAGTACTGCGGATCGACGTCGTCGCCGCTGCCATCGCTCAGCAAGGTCAACCGCATGCTGCGCAGATCCAGTTCGTAGAGCTGCCACATGCCGGAGCGGTTGCTCTGGAACACCAGCTTCGCCCCGTCCGGCGACCAGAATGGGTTCAGGTCGCTTTCGGGATCGTCCGTCACGCGATATTCGCGGCCCGTGGTCATGTCGATCAGGTAGATTTCCCAGTTGCCGTCGCGCGTCGTTTCGAACGCCACGTAGTTGTTGGGGCCCCAGATCGGGTCGGTATCGATTGCGATCGCGTTGTATGTCAGCCGCTCGATCTGCGACGCGTCGCCGTCCGAGGGTGCGACGTACAGTTCCCAGTTCCCGTCGCGGTTGCTGGTGAACACCACCCACTCGTTGTTGGGCGAGCGGCTGGGGGCCATGTCTTCGACGTCCTCACCATTTGACAGGTTGACGTTATACGTCTCGCGCGCCTCGGGATCGAACCCGTCTAGGCGGAAGATCTCCCAGTCGCCGGTTTCGTTGGTGTGGTAGATCAGCCAGTCCGGGCACCCGACCTGGCAGGTCGGCACGCTGCTCCACAGCGGCAGGGTGTCCAAACCCTCGCCGTTCTGGACGCCGCCCCAGCCGAAGGTCTGCCCGCTGGCGACAGCGGCGGGCGTTGCGGACAGTTCAGACGTCGGCGTCGGGGTGGGCGTCGTGCCGTCGCCCGTCGATCCGACGTACTGCGTCTGGCACATGGCCGAGGCCGTGCCCGCGATGCTAAACGCGTCGCTGTTGAAGGTGTAGGTCGTGTCGTTGTTGATGTTGCTGATCGTCAGCTTAAGGCTTTCGCCGCTCGCCAGCTCGATCGTGCTGAGCGTGCTAGGGCTGAGGATGAACCCGGTCGTCGGCTTGATGCTGAAGTCGTGCGGCCTGAGCATATCCGCCCCGCTGTTGGTCACGGTGAACGTGACATTCCCGCTGTCGCACATCGCCGCGACGTGCAGGACCGGGTCGGCACAGTCGTGCGTTTCGCTGATCGCGCCCGCGAAGCCGCTGCTGCTGAGCAGGTAGCTCGCGTAGGGGCTGGCCGTGTTCGGCAGGGCCAGCGTGACGCTGTCGCCGCTGTCCAGTTGGAACGGGCTGGCGGGCGACACCTCCGCGTTGATGTTGGTCCCGTTGCGCGTCATCGTGTAGCTCTGCGGCACGAGCATCGGATCGCCGCTGTTGGTGATGGTGAACTCGACCGTCGCGCCGCAGGTGTTGGTGGTGACGCTCAGCGCCGGGTTGCCGCAGTCCTTCGTATCGCTCACCGTGCCCGCGTAGCCCGTGCTGGCGAAGTCATACGCCGCGTACGGATCGCTGGTGGCGGGCAGGCTGAAGGTCTGCGACGCGCCGCTGGCGAGCAGGATGCCGCTCGCTGGCGGTGTGACGTCGGTCGTGCCGTTCTGCATGATGCTGAAGGGCTGCGCGGCGAGCATCGGGCCGCCCGTGTTGGTGATCGTGAACTCGACCGTCGGGCCGCAGGCGTTGTGTGTCACGCCCAGGTGAGGCAGCGTGCAGGACGTATGCGTATAGCTCACATTCGGCAGGCTGCCGCCCGTCGCGCTGAAGTCGTACTGCGCGTACTGGTCGTGCGCGCCGGTGATCGAGATGGTGGTCGACCCGCCCGCGCCCAGCGTGAAGGTGTTGGCCAAGATCGTCTGCGGTGTGCCGCCGCTGCTCACCGTGACGTTCTGCGCGGCGAACATAGCGCCGCCCGTATTGGTCACGGTGAAGGTGATCGGTGAGGCGCACGAGCTGGTGACGTTGATCACCGGGTCGGCGCAGTCGTGCGTTTCGTTGATCGTTCCGGCCAGTCCGGTGCTGCTGAACGCGTACGCCGCGTAGGGGCTTTCCGTGGCCGGCACGCTGAATGTCTGCGAGGTTCCGGCAGTAAGCTGGAACGGGCTGGCAGGCGTGATGCTGCCGGTGATGTCTGTGCCGTCGCGGGTGACCGTGAACGCCTGCGAGAGCAGCATGTCACCCGCGCCCGCCGCGTTGCTCACCGTGAAGGACACCGTCGCGCCGCACGTATTGGTTGTGATGCTCAGCGACGGCTCGGCGCAGTCGTGCGTTTCGCTGATCGTACCCGCGAAGCCGCTGCTGCTGAACGCATACGCCGCGTAGGGGCTTTCCGTCGTCGGCACGCTGAACGTCTGCGAGGTTCCGGCATCAAGCTGGAAAGTGCTGCCCGGCGTGATGGTCCCGGTGATGTCTGTGCCGTCGCGGGTGACCGTGAACGTCTGCGAGAGCAGCATGTCGCCCGCGCCCGCCGCGTTGCTCACGGTGAAGGTGACCGCCGCGCCGCACGTATTGGTCGCCACGCTCAGGGCCGGTGCGGGGCAGGCCGTATGCGTGTAACTCACGTCCGGCAGGTGATCGCCCGTCGCGCTGAAGTCGTACTGCGCGTACGGATCGTGCGTCCCCGTGACCGAAACGGTGGTCGACGCGCCCGCGCCCAGCGTGAAGCTGGAGACGGAGGCCGGGACGCTGCTGCCGCCGCTGGTCACAGCGACCGTCTGCGCGGCGAACATCTGCCCGCCGGTGTTGGTGACGGTGAACGTGACCGGGTAGGCGCACGAGCTGGTGACCTGGATCACCGGGTCGGCGCAGTCGCGCGATTCGGTGACAGTCGCCAGATGGCCGCCGCTGGCCGTGAAGGTGTAGGGCAGGTAGGGGTTCGGATCGCCCGTCACCGCGATGGTGGTCGAGCCGCCCGCGCCCAGCGTGAAGTCCGTCGCGCTGAGCGGCATGGCTGTCGTGCCCTGCATGATGCTGGCGTTCTGCGGGATCAGCATCGCGCCGCCCGTGTTGGTGATGGTGGCCGTGACCGTCGCGCCGCACGTGAAGCTGACGTTGATCGCCGGGTTGGCGCAGTCGTGCGTTTCGCTGATCGTGCCCGCGAAGCCGCCGCTGCTGAACACGTACGCGTCGTACGGATTCGCCGTGGTCGGCACGCTGAACGTCTGCGAGGTTCCCGCCGCCAGCATGAACGGGCTTGTAGGTGTGATGCTGCTGGTGATGTCCGTGCCGTTCTGCGTGACGGTGAACGCCTGCGAGAGCAGCATGTCACCCGCGCCCGCCGCGTTGTTCACGGTGAAGGTCACCGCCGCGCCGCAGGTATTGGTCACGATGCTCAACGCCGGGTCGGCGCAGTCGCGCGTCCGGGTGATGGTCGCCAGACTGCCGCCGCTGGCCGTGAAGGTGTAGGGCAGGTACGGGTTCGGGCTGCCCGTCACCGAGATGGTCGTGCTTTCGTTGTGCGCCAGTTGGAACGTGCTGGCGCTGAGCGGCATGGCCGTTGCGCCCTGCATGATGCTCACGTTCTGCGGCGTCTGCATGTCGCTGCCGGTGTTGGTGATCGTCGCCTCGACCGTCGCACCGCAGGTGAAGGTCACGTCAATCGCCGGGCTGCCGCAGTCGTGCGTTTCGCTGATCGTGCCCGCGAAATCGCTGCTGCTGAAGACGTACGTCGCGTACGGGCTTTCCGTGGTCGGCACGCTGAACGTCTGCGAGGTGCCCGCCGCCAGTGTGAACGGGCTGGTGGGCGTGATGCTGGCGGTGATGTCCGTGCCGTTCTGCGTGACGGTGAACGCCTGCGAGATCAGCATGTCGCCCGCGCCAGCCGCGTTGCTCACGGTGAACGTCACCGCCGCGCCGCAGGTGTTGGTCACGATGCTCAGCGACGGGTTGGCGCAGTCGTGCGTCTCGCTGATCGTGCCCGCATAACCGCCGCTGCTGAACACGTACGCCGCGTACGGGTCATAAGTGCCCGGCACGCTGAACGTCTGCGAGATTCCGGCGCCCAACAGGAGCGGGCTGGCCGGTGTGATGCTGTCGGTGATGTCCGTGCCGTCCTGTGTGACGGTGAACGCCTGCCCGGTCAGCATGTCGCCCGTGCCCGTGTTTCTCACGGTGAAGGTCACCGTCGCGCCGCACGTGTTGGTTTCGATTTCCAGGGTTGGCGTGGGGCAGGGTGTATGCGTATAGGTTGCGTCCGGCAGGTGGCCGCCCGTCGCGCTGAAGTCGTACTGCGCATATGGATCGTGTGTGCCCGACACGACGATGTTGGTGTTCGCGCCCGCGCCAAGCATGTACGAGGCCGGGCTGACGGTCACGCCGCTGCCGCCGCTGGTGACTGTGACGTTCTGCGCGATGAGCATCGCGCCGCCGGTGTTGCTTACCGTGAACGTGATCGGGTAGGCGCACGAGCTGGTGACCTGGATCACCGGTTCGGCGCAGTCGCGCGAGGCGTTCAGCGGCGCGACGAAGCCGCCGCTCGATGCGAATGTGTAGGCCAGATAGGGGTCGGGATCGCCCGTCACGGAGACGGTCGCCGTGCCGCCCGCGCCGATCAGGATCGTGCTCTGGCTGATCGGCATGGCCGTCGCGCCCTGCATGATGCTCACGTCCTGCGGGATCAGCATCGCGCCGCCGGAGTTGGTGATCGTCGCCGTGACCGCCGCGCCGCACGTGAAGTCCACACTCAGCACGGGTTCGGCGCAGTCATGGGTCCGGTTGAGTGTCGCCGCGAAGCCGCCGCTGCTGAAGACGAACGTATCGTACGGGTTGGCCGTCGTCGGCACGCTGAACGTCTGTGACGTTCCGGCAGCGAGTTGGAACGGGCTGGTCGGCGTGACGCTTGCGGTGATGTCCGTGCCGTTCTGCGTCACGGTGAACGCCTGCGAGAGCAGCATAGCGCCCGCGCCTGCCGCGTTCGTCACGGTGAAGGTTACCGCCGCGCCGCACGTATTCGTAGTGACGCTCAGTACCGGGTCGGGGCAGTTCCGCGTCCGGGTGATAGTCGTCAGGCTGCCGCCGCTGGCGCTGAAAGTATACGGCAGATACGGGTTCGGACTGCCTGTCACCGCAATCGTGATGCTCTGGTTGTGCAGCAGCGTGAAGCTGCTCGCGTCGAGCGGCATGAATGTCGTGCCCTGCATGATGGTCACGTTCTGGGGCAGGTACATGTCCCCGCCGGTGTTCGTGATCGTCGCCGTGACCGTCGCGCCGCATGTGAACGTCACATCGATCACCGGGTCGGTGCAGTCGTGTGTGCTGGTCACCGTGCCTGCGAAGCCGTTCGTGTTGAACAGGTACGTCGCGTAAGGTGAGGATGCGGCGGGTACGGTGAACGTCTGCGACGCTCCGGCGGCCAGCGTGAACGGGCTGGTGGGCGTCATTGTGGCGGTGATGTTTGTGCCGTTCCGCGTCACCGTGAATGCCTGCGAGATGAGCATGCTGCCCGCGCCCGCCGCGTTGGTGACCGTGAAGGACACCGTCGCGCCGCACGCATTGGTCACGATGCTCAGCGACGGGTTAGGACAGTCGTGCGTCTCGCTGATTGTGCCCGCGAAGCCGCTGCTGTTGAACACGTATGCCGCGTAGGGGTTGGAGGTGCTGGGCACGTTGAACGTCCGCGACGTCCCGGCAGCCAGCGTGAACGGGCTGGTGGGCGTCATGCTGCTGGTGATGTTTGTGCCGTCCCGCGTGACGGTGAACGCCTGTCCCGTGAGCATATTGCCCGCGCCTGCCGCGTTGCTCACCGTGAAGGATACCGTCGCGCCGCACGTGTTCGTCACGATGCTCAGGTTGGGCATGGGGCACGGCGTATGCGTAAAGCTCGCGTCAGGCAAGAAGCCGCCCGTCGCGCTGAAGTCGTACTGCGCGTACGGATCGTGTATGCCCGACACGGCGATCGACGTCGAAGCGCCCGCCGCCAGTGTGAACGAGGTCGGGTTGGTCGTGACGGCGCTGCCGCCGCTGCTCACGGAGACGGTCTGCGCGGCGAACATCTGCCCGCCCGTGTTGCGCACCGTGAACGCGACTGGATAGGCGCACGTGCTGGTGACTTCGATCACCGGGTCCGCGCAGTCGCGCGATTCGGTGACGGTCGCCAGGTGGCCGCCGCTGGCCTCGAAATCGTACGCCAGGTAGGGGTTCGGGCTGCCGGTCACCGAGATCGTGGTCGTGCCGCCTGCGCCTAACTGGAACGTGCTGGCGCTGAGCGGCATAGACGTCGCGCCCTGCATGATGCTCACGTTTTGCGGCAGATACATCGCGCCGCCGCTGTTGGTGATGGTCGCGGTAACCGTCGCGCCGCACGTGAACGTCACGTTGATGACCGGGTCCGCGCAGTCGCGCGTGTAGGTCGTGTTGGGAAGCGCGCCGCCGCTGCCAGTGAAGACGTATTCCGCGTACGGATCGAGGTCAGGATCCGTCACCGTAACCGTGGTGGACGCGCCCGCCGCCAGTTGGATGGTCGGCGTATCCACCGTGAGCGGCACGCCGCCCTGCGTGACGGAAACGGACTGCGCTTCCAGCATCGAGCCGCCGTTGTTGGTCACGGTGAACGCGACCGTTGCGCCGCACGTGCTGTTGACCGTCAGTGCGGGCGCGCAGGCGCGCGTGCCGGTTGCGCTTCCGGCCAGCCCGCTCGTGCTGAAGATATACGACATGTACTGCTCGGCGGTCGTGCCAAGCGGAAGGTTGACCGTGGTGGACGCGCCCGCCGCGAGTTGGAACGAGCCTGAACTGAACGCGGCCCCGTCGCGCGTGACGCTGTAGTCCTGCGGCAGTACCATATCGCCCGCGCCCGCCGCGTTGGTGATCGTGAAGATCACGCTGCTCGCGCCGCAGGTATTGTTCGTCACGCTCAGGCTGGGGTTGGCGCAGTCGCGCGCGTCGCTGATCGTGCCCGCGTACCCGCTGCTGCTGAACGCGTAGGCCGCGTAGGGGTCGCTGCTTGCGGGCAGCGTGATGGTCGTGGTGGCGTGTGCGGCCAGTGTGAACGAGCCGGAAGCGACCGTGCTGCTGCCGCTCGTGACGGTGTAGTTCTGCGCCTCCACCATCGGGTTATCGCTGGTGTTTTCGACCGTGAACGACACCGTGGCGCTGCTGCAATCGCTGTGCGTGACCGCCAGCGTCGGCTGGGCGTTGCACGTATGCGAGACGGTGAAGCTGCCCACGTCGCCGCTGCTGTTGAACGTATACGGGCCGTACGGGTTCGGGATCGTGACGATCACGTCCGCCCCGCCGCGTGCGATCTCGAAATTGCCGGACGCCACCACCGCGCTCGTACTGTCGGTGACCGTGTAGCTCTGCGGCGCGATCATCGGGCCGACTTCAGGATCGACCCGGTTGCTGACCGTGAAGGTGACGTGGTCGGCCACGCAGCTCCCCGCCACGCTGATGTCCGGCGGGTATTCGCAGGTGGTCGTCGTGGTGCCGGTTAGCGTGTGGTCCATGGCGATGATCGTCACCGGCCCGGACATATTCGGCACGCTGATGGTCGTGCTCTGGCCGTTGTTGAGCTTCAGTGTCCCGACGTACACCACTGCGTTGAAGCGGTCCAGGACGCGGATCTCGTCTGCGGCGGGCATGCTGTCGCCCGTGTTACTGATCGTGAAACTGGCGATGCGCGTCGCGGAGCAGGTGGCCGAGACGTTGAGCACCGGGTTCGCAGTGGGACCTGTCGTCACCACCAGCGGGCGGCTGACTTCGCCCGTTTCGGATCCCTGCTGGATGCCCATGCGGATCACGTAGTTGCCGGACACCTGGAAGTTGTGGCAGATCGTGATCGTCGCGCCCGCGCCGTCGATGTGCGTGCCGTCGCCGAAGTCCCAGTACGCGATGTTGACGCCGCTGGGCAGGGTTGCCTGGAAGCAGTATTCGCCGTTGCCCTTGGGCGTGATGCTGAAGGACGACTGGCTTTCGAGCAGGCTGTAGGTGTGGATGGTATTGGTTGCCGAAGCGGTCAGCGTCGAGTTTTTGACCACCAGCGTAACCGGGTAGCCCTGGCCGCCGGTGGTGTAGGTATGGCAGATCGAGCCGGGCTTGTTGCTCTTGGTATAGGTCAGGTGAGGCGAGCCGTCGCCGAAGTCCCATTCCCACGACGTGATCGTGCTGCCCACGCTCTCGTCGGTAAAGCACACTTCCAGCGGGGCCATGCCGCCGTACTGCGACGGCGTGAACGCGGCGCGGATGGCGTCGTTGGAGATCAGGTCGAACTGGACATCGGCGCTCGTTGTGCCCAGCGGCCCCTGGCCCGTGACGACGGCCCGGTACGTGCCCGCATTGGCGAAGTAGTAGCTCACGTTCTGGCCGGTGCGCGTGCCGATTACCGTTGCGCCGTCGTAGAACGTCCACTGGTACGTGCCGGGCGTGATGTTGACGCCCACCGCCGAGAAGGTTATGTTGGCCGGAGCGACGGTCTGGTTCGACTTGTTGATAGCGATGCTTTGCAGCCCGTATACCTTGAAGGTATAGGTCTTGCTGGCGCTCAGCGTGTTTTGCGTCCCGGTCAGCTTGACGGCGTACCCGCTGCTGTTGGGGTTGTTGTACGTGAAGCAGGGCAGGGTCTTGCCGCTGTAGATCTGGACGCCCAGGCTGTTCTGATCCGTGCCCAGATCCCATTCGTAGGTCATGTCATCGATCGTGCCGTGGCTCGTGTCCGAGATGTTCGTCAGGCAGATTTCCTGATTGATCGGCACGGCGTTCGCATCGACCGTATAGCTGTAATCGACCGTGATCGCGCCCACGACCAGCGCGTGTGTCAGTTGGCAGCTTGACGGAACGGCGGTCCCGCTCGGATCGACCACATCCACCACCAGCGTGTACGGGCCGATCGGTGCCATGCTCGCGCCGTTGAACGTGGCCTGGATCAGTCCGTCGGTTGTGATGCCGGGCGTGGTTTGCAGGACGTTGGTCGTCCCGGTCCAGCCGTCAGGCACCAGCGACCACGTATAGGTCAGCGGGATGTTGGTGTAGTTATCGACGTGGATGCCATAGGTATAGTCGGTGGAAGCCGATTCCGGCGTGAAGTCTGCGGTGTCCCAGAAGTTCCCCTGGTCGCCGCACATGAACGATTCGCCGGGCGTCGCCACGGTGATCGTCTTGCTCGCGGGCGCGCAGGTCTGGTCCGGCTGCGTCACCGTGACCGAATAGCGCAGGATGTACGTCATGCCCGCGTCCAGGTCGGTGAAAACGCGGTCGAACGTGCCGCCGTGGCCCGTCTCCAGCACGGTCGTGCCGGTGGCGTCGAGCAGTTCCCAGGTGTAATCCGTGATCGTGCGGCCATACTGGTTGGAGATCACGGGCTGATAGCTAACGTTGTCCCCGATGACCGGGTCGCTGTCACCCTGCGGCGTGTCGCATTGCAGCATCGGCACTTGCACGTTCAGGTTTTGCTGCGGCACGACATTGCAGCTTGTGATCTCGCCGCTGGTGGTTGTCGCGTTGAAGCTGACGGTGTGCGCGCCGGTTTCGTTCCATGCCCAGTCCAGCGTGATGCTGTCGCCGGTTTCTCCCGCCTGCGTGATCCCGTCGACCACCCATGCGTAGGTGACCCCACGGCTCGCCAGCCCGTTGACGTTCGCCGTATAGGTGTAGCTGCGGCTGGGATTATCGGGAAGCTGCGGGATCGGGCTCGGTTCGCCGGAGATCGAGCACGTCAGGATCGGCCAATCGATCGTGACGGGCTGCGAAGCGGAGCAGGTTCCTTCCGGCGTGGCGGTGACGGTGTAACTGATGGTTTCAGTTCCCTCCGCCGTCCATGAGCGCGAGAGGCTGCTGCCCGTTTCGCCGGACTGCAAGACGCCGTCCACGTACCACGCATAGACCGGCGTGCGGTCCTGCAGGTTGCTGACGTTGGCCGTATAAACCGCCGCTTCGCCGTTAGGCGCGGGGGCCGGGTCGCCGCTCAGGCTGCATCCCAGCGCGGCATACGCCACCACGACCTGTTCGCTATGCGTGCAGTCCGCGCCGTCATCGGTCAGCGCGTTGAACGTCAGCGTATAGCCGTCTGCGTCGCTGGCAGTGCTCCACAACTGCGAAAGGTCTTTCGTCGTGGCGACTTCCACGCCATCGACCAGCCACTGGTAGGTGACGTCACGGCCCGCGAGATTGGTGATGGCGCTGGTATAACCGATGGTTTGCCCGGGATAGGTGTTCAGGCTGCCGGAGAAGGTACACGTAATCGGCAGCACGTTGACGGTGATGATTTCCTGCGCGCTGGAATTACCGCCCGGTCCGGTGACGGTCAGCGTGACGGTATAGGTTCCCGGTCCGGGGAACTCGTAGCTGGGGTTTTGCTGCGTGCTGGTGGCCCCATTGCCGAAGTCCCACAGCCAGTCCGTGATGATACCCGTGCTCGTGTCGGTGAAATCGATCGGCCCGTCGCCCCAGGTGATCGTGGAGGCGCTGGACGCAAAACTCGCCACCGGCCCCGCGATCACGGTTGCCGTTTTGATGGCCTGCGAGGTGACCGCCGGGGTCACGCCCTGAATCGACAGTACGACCGTATAGTTGTCCTGGGTCGTCGTCGCGTAGACGTGGCAGACGACGCTGCTGTTATCGCTCACCGGGGCGGAGCCGTCGCCAAAGTCCCATACGCTCTGCGTGACGACGCCTGTGCTGGTGTTGGTGAAACAGATTTCCACCCCGCCCGCAACGTTGCCGTTGGAAACGTACGTGAAGTCCGCTGCGACGGTGCCGCCCGGCTCGTCGACGTATACCTGGTGGGCTTCCGTGCCGGAGCCGTTTTCGCCCACGTAATCCATCGAGATCCAGTACGTGCCCTTGGCGTTATACGTGTGGCTGTGCGGCCCCTGCCCGCTGACGGTGGGGCTGCCATCGCCGAAATCCCACGTCCACGTCACGACCGGGCCGGAGCCTGCGCGCAGCAGTCCTTCGACCGAAACGGTAAACGGCACTTCGCCGATGCTGGACGGGCTGACGGTGAAATAGGCGTCCGGCGGGACCTGAAGCACCTCGATCTCGTGCCACGCCGTGCTGCTCAGGTGGTTGACCGTGTCGGTGATGGTCAGCGAAATGCTGTACGTGCCGGGGGTGGTCAGCGTGAAGGACGGCTCGAACGCACTGCTGGTGTAGTTTTCCGGTCCGGTGACGGTCCAGCTGTAGGTGAGGTTCTCGCCGACGCTGCTGTTCGTCGTCTGCACGATCAGAGGCGTGATGCCGTAATCGTTATCGACCGTGAAGCTGGCGACCGGGATGATCGTGATGCCGGTCATAACCGTGCCGGTCACGGTGAGGTTGCTCCCGGTATCGGTGGGCACGCACGTCAGTATGATGTTGTACGTGCCGTCGGTGGCGTAGGTATGGTCGATCGTTGCGCCCAGGGCGGTGGTGGTGTCACCGAAGTCCCATTCGTAATGATCGATGTTGGTTCCCGTCGCGGAGAACGTGAACGTATACGGATCGATCGGGGCGACGGTGTCGGCGGTGATGCCCATCGAGCACGACACCGCGGCGCTGGCGTCCATCGCGCCGAACAGCATCATTTCAGGTTCTTCCGTTGCCAGCGGCTCGGGGGCCGCTTCGGTGCTCAGGGGTTCTTCCGTCGGCACGTCCGTGCTCAACGATTCCGCCGGGTCGGTAGCCAATGCGGTCGGCAGGGCGGTGGGTTCTTCCGTGCCGAGCGGCGTTGCCGTTTCAGTGGCTTCTGGGCTTGGTGATACCGACGGTTCGGCGGTCGCGGCCTGCGTTGGCGCGGGTTGTGTGGCTTCGGGAGCGGGGGCAGGCGTGTCGGTTGTCGGTTCTGCCGTCGGCTCCGTGGGCGGCGGATCGGTGGGATCGGTCGCCGTGGGGTCCGCTGCGGTCGGATCGCTTGTCGGAGCAGGCTCCGTTGGCGCGGCGGTAGACTGCGCCACCTGCGCGGCAGGATCGGGCGCCGCTGCCTGCTCTGGTTCGGCAGGGCTGTCTGAGACGGTGTTTTCACGCGATGCAGCGCTGGCCGATGCCACACTGCGATACGTGATCAATGGCGAAAAGGTGGTGACGCTTAGGGTGATGATAGTGAGTAACGATAGGAATGAGTGCTTGAACGATCTATGAGACATGTTTCCCCGCTTGTTCTGTTAGAAGCATCCGGATCAGCCTCGCTGCATACCCATGTTAAAGATACAAGGACTGAATCAAAGTCCAATTAATGGATCTAAAGATAGTGTATTAAAGATAAACGTCTGGCTTATGAGTTCGATGATGAATTAGAATCCGGATGGGCTTGTACATCGCCACTTAAAATTTGACGACAGTACAAGAAGTCAAGTTTACACCAAATTCAAGCACTTTGAAGAGGGGAGGCAATTAGTGTCATTATGGCTGAATATTTTTTTATGTACTATCAGTCAAATTACTGGGATATGGAGATTGTTTCATCATGGGCCTGGACGGTCCAACTTTACGCTTTTGGGGACGCCTTAATCGTGGAATGAACAGGAAATGACGTGCTCGTGGCGGGGGATTTTACCTGGATTTAAGCCACACCAAACAATTTCCTAACAAATTCTATTAGTTATTTTATCTCTTACTGATCCTCGTAATTGGACATACTTAATCAACCAGCCCATAGCGCAGGGCCAACACGGCGGCTTGCGTGCGGTCTGCAACTCCTAACTTTCCTAACAATGCGCTGACATAATTCCGCACGGTTCCGTCCGAAAGATGCAGCCGTTCCGCGATCTCGACATTCGACAGCCCGCTTGCGATCAACTGCAAAATCTCGCGTTCGCGGTCGCTCAGTTCGTGCGCCAGCGTGCTCGGAACCTGCCCCATGCTGTCCTGCGCGATGCGATTGAACAGTTTGCCCGCCACCGCCGGATCGACGTGCGTTTTGCCCTGCACGGTGTCCTTGATGGCCGGGATCAACTTGCTGCGCGGGGTATCCTTCAGCATATACCCCGCGGCCCCGCTGCGGATCGCGTCGAACACCCACTCGTCGGCGTCGTACGTGGTCAGCACCAGCACGCGCGTGTCGGGAAGCTGTTCGCGGATCGCGTGCGTGGCCTGGATGCCGTTCACCCCCGGCATCTTCAGGTCCATCAGCACCAGATCCGGGCGCAGGGCCAGTGCCATCTCGATGGCCTGCGCGCCGTCCGACGCGAGGCCGACGACCTGGATTTCAGGATCGGTGCTGAGGATGGCTTCCAGGCCGTCGCATACGATCGCTTGGTCGTCACAAATCAAAACACGAATCATTTTTGGACCTCGACGGAAAACATGACGATAGTGCCCTGGCCGGGCTGGCTCTCGACGGTCAGCGTGCCGCCGACCATGTCCGCGCGTTCCTGCATGCCCTTCACGCCCAACCGTTTCGCGGTGGCGATCTGCTTCGGGTCGAATCCCCGGCCATCGTCCGAGACGGTTAGCGTCAGGCGCGAATCGAACTGCCCCAACTGGACGGTCAGGTGATGTGCGTCGGCGTGATTGGCCGCGTTGGCGAGCGCTTCCTGCGCGATGCGGTACGTCGTCTGCTCGATGTCCGGCCTCAAGCTGCCCACCTCCTCGACGTGCAGATCCAACGTCAGGCCCGCGCGCGCCGTCGTAGATTGTGCTAGGCTGCGCACGGCTAGCGCCAGTCCCAGATCTTCCAGCGGGCTGGCCCGCAGATCTTGCAGCACGCGCCGCGTTTCGGTCAGTCCCGATCGCGTCGTTTCGATCGAGCGTTGCAGCCGCTCGTGCGCCTGCTCGGGTTTGGCGGTCCACAGCGCGTCCACCGCTTCGAGCTGCACCGCCATCGCGCTCAGCGTATGGGCCAGCGTATCGTGCAGCTCGCGTGCCAGCCGGTTGCGCTCGCGGGTGGTCGCCAGTTGTTCCAGCATCGCCGCGTGATTGGTGAGCTTGAGGTTGGCTTCCGTCAGCGCCTGCCGCTGCGCGCGCTGGCCCTGCATCAGCCGCGCGACGACCGCCCCCACGAACAGGAACAGCACCAGCCGGAAGGCCAGCGACGCAGTAACCAGCGCCGTCTCGTGCCATACGTTCCCCACCATGAGCTGCATCATGCTGATATTGATGATCGTGATGGTCACGGTGAAGATCGCCACGGTGCGGAAGCGGTACTGTACGGCGGTGATCACCACCGGGATCAGCAGCATGATCATACTGCCCCACATGTGAACGAGCAGCAGCATTTCGACCGAGATCTCGTCGGGGCGGTTTGCGTAACTCATGGCTTCGGTGACGAACAGGCCGGTGCCGCTGATGATCAGGATGAATGGCAGCAGGATCGACTCGTACTGCGTGTGCACGACCGGGATCATCAGCAGGAGCAGCAGCACGCTCGGCTCGATGATTTCGACCAGCATGCCTCGCTCTGGCGGGGAGACATAGCGCAGCACGGCGAACACCAACCGGAGGCCGGTGAACAGCCGGAAAACGGAGAAAAGCCCTGGCTCGACCGGTTTGTTCTTCATGCCCCGATCTTACCCGGTCCACCGTGCCAGTCCCATTGTCCGCTGTCATGTCCGTTTGTGACACGTGTCATGGAGTGGTGACACAGGTCATGACACCGCCCCCGGTGGATCGTGATTGCCGTTACTACGGTCCGACCCCCTTCATCGGCTACAGTGAGTACCGGGTTGCAGAGTGCCCGGCCATGCCCGCGTGTTTGTCGCGCCGCGCCGGGACCGCCCGACGAGCACTGAATACGGAAGTGAGCACCGCGCTCACAGCCAGGGGAACAGGGGAAATCTATGAATAGTCCATTCGTGACGTGTCGCAATCTGGTGAAGAACTACGAAACGCCGACCGGCAGCCTGGAAGTGTTGAAGGGCGTCAACCTTGAGATCCAGAGCGGGGATTTCGTCGCCATTATCGGCCCTTCCGGTGCGGGCAAAACGACGCTGCTGAACATGATCACCGGGGTCGATAAGTCGACCGGTGGCGAGGTGGTGGTCGGGGATCGCCGCGTGACGGATACGCCCCAGCCGCAGCTCGTGAAGTGGCGCGCCCAGACGATCGGCATCGTCTTCCAGTTTTTCCAGCTTCTGCCCACCATTTCCGTCGCGGACAATATCGTCTTCCCGATGGATTACGCCAACGTGCATAAGCCTGCCCAGCGGCGCGATTACGCGCTGAGCTTGCTGGCGCGGCTGGGCATCGAAGATCAGGCCGTGAAGCGCCCCGATATGCTCTCCGGCGGCCAGCAGCAGCGTGTGGCGATTGCGCGCGCGCTGGCGAACGAGCCGCCGCTGATCATCGGTGACGAGCCGACCGCCAACCTGGACCGCATGAGCACCGAAAACGTCTTCAACATCTTCCGCGATGCGGCGGCACGCGGCGCGGCGGTGATCATCACCACCTACGACCGCGAAATCGTCGCCAACGTGCCGCGCGTCTACGAGTTGAAGCACGGGGTGCTGCACGAGGTCAAGTCCGACCGGCGCGCGCTGGCCTAGCCCCGCCTGCCGCCACTGGCTGCCATTCACCTGGATACTTACCGGATCGCACAACGAGGGAACGCATGAATCGGTCAACATTCCGCAAAATTTGGGGCGACTTATGGACTCGCAAGAGTCGCACCATTCTGGTATCGGTCAGCATTTTTATCGGCGTGCTGGGCGTTGTGACGCTCATCACCGCGGGCGACCTGCTCGTTCGCCAGTTGAAGGCGGACGTGAAGGAAAGCGAGCTGCCGATGCTGGCCGCCAATGTCGTCGTGCCGCCCAGCGAGGGCGACGTCACGCTCGACGACGCGACCTACCTGGACGCGCTCACCGAAGCCTTCCCCGACATCACCGCCATCGAAGGCTCGTCGAATAATCCTTTTTACTGGAAGCTGCCCGACGAAGGGCGCTTCCGCGAGGCGCGCCTGTTCGCCTACACCGACGCGATGAGCGACAAGCCGGTGGAGCCGATGCGGCTGGTCGAGGGCGATTATCCCCAGCCGGGCCAGCACCAGCTTGTCGTCGAGCAGCGCATGGCCGACGACTTCGACCTGAGCGTGGGCGACGCGATCGACGTGCGCATGCTGGGCGAGGACGAGTTCCCCACCGAGACGTGGACGATCTCTGGCATCGTCTTCCACGCCTACAACCAGCTTAGCGACCAGTCCATGTATGCGCTCTACGACGAGGCCCCGGCGGCGACGGGCGTCTCCGGCCTGAGCACGATTTCGGCCCGCTTTGACGATTTTGCGCAGGCGGAAGCGAACAAAGACGCCTTCCAGACGTTCGTCAACGACAACACGCCCTATTCCGCGCTCATCGTCCAGGCGACCGATCCGGCGGACAACGCCGCCATCCAGAGCAGCGAAGATTTCGCCCTTATCCTGAGCGTGCTGGCGATCGTGTCGATGCTGGTCTCCGGCTTCCTGGTGCTCAACGTGATCAACAATCTCGTCACCGAGCAGCGGCGGCAGATCGGCGTCATGAAGTCGTTGGGCACCACGCGCGGTGAGATGTTCGTCATTTACGGCGGCATCGCAGTCTCGTACGGGCTGATCGGCGTGATTCCCGGCGTGCTGCTGGGCATCCCGCTCGGCTACGAGATGGCCGTGCTGATTGGCGACTTCGCCAACACGCTGATCGACACCTTCGCCGTTTCGACCACGGCCATTGCGCTGGGCATCGTGTTGGGATTGGCCGTGCCGGTCATCTCGGCGGTGATCCCGGTCTACATCGGCACGCGCGTCAGCATCCTCGACGCCATGACCGACCTGGGCATCGGCGGCGGCTACAACGTCGGCCTGCTGAACCGCACGATCAAGGCGCTGCCCGTTCCGCTGAACATCAAGCAGTCGCTGAACAACCTGACGCAGAAGAAAGCGCGTCTCGCGCTGACGGTCATCACCCTGACGCTGGCGCTCTCCGCGTTTATGGGCGTCTCGGCGGTCTTCGTGCAGATCAATTCCGTGCTGCAAGACATCCTCGACACGTTCGGCTACCAGATCATCTTCCAGACCACCCAAAGCCAGGAATTCGAGCCGATCCAGACTCTGCTGATGGACAACATCGACGGCATCGCGGAGGTCTATCCGGGGTCGGGTGGCATCGTGCAGCTTGAGGGCTACATCTCCGAGAGCAACCAGTCGAGCCAGATGCTGGTACAGGGCATCGTGCCCGAAACGGCCATGACGGATTCGACGCTGGTCGAGGGCACGGCCTGGGAGAACGATCCCGAACGCGAAGGCATCGTGCTGACCAACGAAATCACGAACAGCATCGGCAAGGGTGTGGGTGACACGGTCACGCTCATCGCCAACGGCCAGCGTCTCGAGCAGGAGATCATCGGCGTTGTGAACTACCCGATCCCGATGGGCATCATGCCCTGGGAGGATCTCTCGCGTCTGACGGGCTTTACGCTGGGCGCGCCCACGCCGAACCAGTACTTTACCGGCGTGCAGATTGACGACTATTCCGGCACGCTGCCCGGTGGTGCGATCACGGCCTGGGGCGTCGATTCTCAGGCGGCGGGCTTCGTCACCATGCTCGACGGATCTCCGATCACCCCCGGTCAGCCGGGCGTCATGCTCACGCAGGCTGCGGCGGACGCGGGCGGCTACGCGGTAGGCGATACGATCACCGTGCGCGCCGGGGACTGCATGGCGACCGGCGACCCGGACGCAGCGGACCCTGCCGTGTGCACGGCGACCGTGCCCATTACCGGCATCTTCATGCCGCCGTCGCAGATGGCCTCCTCGCAGATCCCGCAGGATATGATGGCGATCTACTGGGAAGATCTGGCGACGATGGAAGGTCTTAACCTGAACGGCGAGCCGGTCCCCAACGCGTTTTTCGTGCTGACGCAGGCCGCCGATCCGACCGCGCGTGAGGTGGACGGCCTCATCGAGAACGTCAACGATCTGCTGGTAGACAACGGCATCACCGCGTCCTATACCAATATGGTCGAGATCGCGGATCAGGCGTCCGACGCCATTCTGAGCATCGGCATCGTGCTGAACATGGCCTCGTTCATCATGGCGGCGGTCGGCGCGATTGGTCTGATCACCACGCTGTCCATCGCCGTCTTCGAGCGCCAGAAGGAAATCGGCGTGATGCGTTCGGTCGGTGCCAAGTCCCCGACGATCATCATGCAGTTCCTGGTGGAAGGCTTGCTGGTGGGCATCATCGCCTGGATCATTGCCGCGCCGGTCAGCGTCGGGCTGGCCTGGGGCATAACCGAGATCCTGCCCTTCGGCGAGTTCATCCAGTTCGACTACCCGCCGGTCATGCTGCCGGTTGGCTTCGTCGGAATCCTGATCATCGCCACCATCTCCAGCGTATGGCCGTCGGTGTCGGCGGCGCGCAAGACGGTGTCCGACATTCTCCGTTACCAGTAACCAACCGCGTTGGGGCCGTGCTCGCGGGTGCGGCCCCCACGTTCATCGATAAGGGATTGCACGATGGATAAGCTGATTTCGCTCCAGCAGGTCCACAAGACCTATAAGATCAAAGGCGGGTTGATCCGCGCGCTGAACGGCGTGGATTTTGAAGTCGAGCAGGGCGAGTTTGTCGCGCTGGTAGGGCCGTCCGGCAGCGGCAAGAGCACGCTGATCAACATGATCACCGGCATCGACCGCCCGACGAACGGTGAGGTGTACGTCGCGGGCCAGCGCCTGACGCACATGAACGAGGATCAGGTCGCGGAGTGGCGCGGTAAGAACGTGGGGGTGGTCTTCCAGTTCTTCCAGCTGCTGCCGTCGCTGACCGTGATCGAAAACGTGATCATGCCCATGACCTACGCAGGCACGTACAAGAACGGTCGCCGCGAGCGCGCGATGGAGCTGTTGGAGCTGGTCGATCTGGTCGATATCGCGGACAAGTATCCCAGCCAGGTATCGGGCGGGCAGCAGCAGCGCGCCGCGATTGCCCGCGCCCTGGCGAACGACCCGCCGCTGATCGTCGGCGACGAACCGACCGGCAACCTCGACTCGGTATCGTCCGGCCTGATGTTCAGCCTGTTCGAAGATCTGGTGGCGCAGGGTAAGACGATGGTGATGGTCACGCACGACAAGGATCTGGCGGGCAAGGTGCCGCGCGTGCAGGAAGTCCGCGACGGTCGCCTGCTGGGCGGCGAGGAGATCAACCGTCGGCTGGTCGGGGCCAGCGCCGGGCGCTAGCCCCACCACAACCCCCGTTGGTGCTGTTTGCTCCCCTCTCCAACTTGATTGGAGAGGGGCCGGGGGTGAGGTTGCCGGGGCGGATAACCAACGATCTGCCCCGGCACAATCCCCCTCGTGCGCTCGCACGTCTTTGCCTTGACTGACCATTAAAAACGATCGACTTAAAACCGCTGTTTACCCCTTCACGCCGCTGCTGCTGACGCTCTGCACGAACCACTTCTGGAACAGCAGGAAGATGATCAGCACCGGGATGGTGACCATCGCCGCGTAGCCCATGATGCTGCCCCAGCGGATCGGGGCCTGCGTCTGGAAGAAGTCCATGCCCACCATCAGCGGGCGGAAATCGGAACTGCGCGTCGCCATCAGCGGCCACAGGTACGCGGCCCAGAATTGCAGGAACTTCAAAATGGCGACCGTGGCGAACACCGGGCGCGACAGCGGGACCATGATCTGCCAGTAGATGCGGAACGGGCCTGCGCCGTCCACGTAGGCGGCCTCGTCGAAGTCTTTCGGAATGCCCACGAAGAACTGGTAGAACAGGAAGATCGAAAACGGCTCCGCGATGAACGGCAGAATCTGCACGTGATACGTGTTCAGCCACGTGCCGCCGTCGATCGTCTGCCGGATCATCATCACGGTCAGAATTTCCAGCGGCAGCGCGACGATCGCCGTAAAGAGGGCTTGCAGCCCCCAGGCTGCCGGGGCGGGCAGACTGCCGCCGCCCGCGTCCTCCACCCACGTCCCCGAAGCGTTCCACAGCGCGGCCCACAGCAGCCCGGTCAGTATCGCCATCAGCGCCGTGATGATCAGGTTCAGCGCGGTATTCATCTCGTTGACTTCCATCATGAGCGGCACGGCGATCGCTTCGAGTGGGATGATGATCAGCGAGACGATGATGCCCAGCACCAGCCCTCGCCCGATCCAGCGCAGCCGCGACAGCACGTACGCGGCCATGCTGTTGACGAACAGTCCCGCAATGACCGTCACGAATGTGGTGAACACCGAGTTGAACGCCAGCCGCCCGAAGGGGACGCGCTCGAACACGTCCTTGATGTTGGCGGTGGTCAGGATCGACGGGTTCGGGAAGAAGGCGCGGATGCTGGAAAGATCCGCGATGACCCGGTCGTTGGGCTTGAATGCGGCCACGATCATGAAGATGATCGGGAACAGGAACAGGAAGCCCAGCGCCAGCATGAAGCCGTACACCAGCGTACGCCGGGCGATTTTGCGTATCCGTGCGAGGGTCGCGCGGCGCTCCGCCTCGGATCGTTGTTGTTGGGAAAGCGTGCCAGTCGTCATGACATCCTCCTCCTATTCCGCCGCGTCGCCGGACCGGATCACGCCGCGCTGGATCAGCGAGATGATCAGCACGATGCCTACGAAGACGATCGACACCGCGGAGGCGTAACCGACCTCGCTTTGGCCCCAGCCGCGCCGGATGGCATACCACACCATCGTCGCGGTGGACTCGTTCGGGCCGCCGTCCGGCGTCATGACGTTCACCTGATCGAACAGGCGGAAGGCCAGAATGGTGGTCGTCAGCACGACGAAAATCGTCGTGTTGCGCAGCATGGGCAGCGTCACGAAGCGGAACTTCTGCCACGCGTTCGCACCGTCGATGCCGGACGCTTCGTACAGGTCCTCAGGGATGTCTTGCAGCCCGGCCAGGAAGATGATCATCTGGAAGCCCACGCCCTGCCAGATCGACATGATCATGATAGCGGGCATCGCCATCTTCGAGCTTTGCAGCCACTTATACGGCCCCAACTGGCCGCCGCTGAGCGTGTCGAGCATCTGGTTGATCAGGCCGTACTGCGGGTTGTACAAAAAGAGCCACACGACCGCGATGATGACCATCGCTGTGGCGACAGGACTGAAATAAAGCGTGCGGAAGACGTTGCGATAGGGCAGTTTCTGGTTGATCAAAAGGGCCAGCAGCAGCGCCAGCGCCGTCTGCACCGGCACGACGATCAGCACGAAATAAAAGTTGTTGAGCAGGGCTTTCCAAAAAAGCGGATCTTTAGCGATGACGGCGTATTGGTTGTCCCTGATGGAAAACTGCCGCGCGATCTCGTAGTCGGCGTACTGGCCCAGCCCGATTTCCTCCAGGCCGCGCGCGCGCCAGCGGAAGATCAGTTCGCCGTCGTTGCTGCGATACCAGCCCGCGGCGGGCGCTTCTTCCGGCAGCGGATCGGGGATATCCGGCAGGCGGATCACGTTCACGCTGAGGATCTTGTCGTAGTTGCTCCACCCGACGTTGGCCGCCTGCGCGCCGTCGAAACGCTGGTTGGTGCGGCTCAGGTCGATGCCACGGATGACCGGCCAGATCATGAACAGGCCCAACAGCAGGAAGGCCGGGCCGCCCATGAACATAGCAATCAGAAAGTCGCGCCCACGCTGTCCCCCGAAATGCTGTTGATAAAACGTGTGCATCGGAGTCTCTCCTGAGAGGTCGTCCGGGGAGATTGCTCTCCCCGGACACAAACGATGGTGCTCTGTTCTTACTCGCTAGCTGCCCAGGTTCTCGATGGCCGAATCGATCGTATCGACGGCGCTGTCGAGCGTGGACTGCACGTCCTCACCACGGGCGATGGCATTGATCGCGTCTTCCATGGCGGTGGAGATGGCGGGGTAGACCGGGGTCTGCGCGCGCGGGATGGCAATCCCGTTTTCGAGCTGCTGCACGTAGATGTACAGCGGGCCGCCTTCAGCGTAACGCTCGTCGGCTGCAAGCACTGACAGGCGCGACGGAACCGCGCCGTTGGCTTCGGTCATCGCCACGATGTTATCCGGCTCCATCAGGAAGTTGATGAACGCCGCCGCACCTTCGGGGCTTGCGCACGAGCTGGTGATGCCCCAGTTCCACGAACCCATGCCCGTCACCGCGCCGTTACCGAAGTCCGGCGAGGGGATCAGGACCAGATTGTCGCCCAGCGCTTCGCTGTAGCTCGGGTACATCCAGTGACCGACGTAGCTCAGCGGCACGCGGCCTTCCATGAAGTCGGCGCTCGGATCGACCGGGGTCGCCGTGGCGTACCCGTTGTCGAACAGGCTCTGGAACCACTCGCCAAACGCGACCGCTTCCGGCCCGTTCAGGAAGCCTTCAGCCGTCTCGTAGGTGGAACGGTCGATGGTGTCGCCGCCGAAGCTGCGAATCCAGGGGCCGAACGCGTAGGAGTACCATTCACCCGTATTGGTGAACTGGAAGTCGATCACGTAGCCGTCTTCCGGCACGACGCCCGCCAGGGCTTCGATCGCGGCGTTGAGTTCATCCAGCGTCCACGGATCGTCGATGCCTTCGGGGATGCGCACGCCTGCTTCTTCGAGCATGGAGCGGTTGCCCCAGAATGCCAGACCGCTGTCGAACTGGCCCAGGCTGTAGAGCTGGTCGCCGACCGTGCCCTGCGCGATGATCGAGGGCAGCACGTCGCTGACCATGTCGGCGTCCATCATGTCGCCGATCGCGATCAGGTCGCCCGACGACACGTAGGCGTAGATGTTCGGGCCGTCGAAGTCGAGCACGCACGGCAGGTCGCCCGCCAGCGCGGCGGCGCGGACCTGATCGTTGTAGCTGCCTTCGGGCACTTCGAGCGGGACGATGGTGTAGTCGGCGCTCGACGCGTTGAAGGCGTCGATCTGGGCGGAGAGCGCGTCACGCTCGCTGCCCTGGCCGGAGTGGAACCACAGCGTTACTTCGGCTTTGTCCTGCGCCATCACGGTCGCCGGGAGCACCAGGGCCGCGATCAGAAGGAAGACCAAAATCTTAGCTTTCATCCTTGTTCCTCCAGTAGTAGATCTTAAAAGCTGCTAGTTGTTGGGTAGACCGGTTTTTCTGACGCTGAACGATCGCATCACCTCCTTTAAAGCGTGTCAAAGCCGGCAGTGACGTGTAGAGATATGTAAATTACGGGTTGATCCGGCGTACGGTGATCGTTTCCACCGTGCCTTCTTTCGGGTATCCGGCGTAAAACGCGCCCGCGCCCTGGCCCGCCGGTAGATCCGCCGGGTCGAAGGTGTACGAGACGCTCAGCCGGTCGTCGACATAAACATCTATAAACGGCCCCCGGCACACGACGCGCAGCCGGTACGGGAACCCTGCGCCGCGCTCGATCTGCGCCATCGCCAGCGGGTTGCCGAAGTAAGGCCGGTTGCCGCTCAGGCCGGGCGGGAAGCGGATGCCGCCCATCATCAGGACCAGATCGGGATCCCCCTCCCGGCGCGGTGCCAGCCAGACGGCCAGCCCGCTGGGGATGCCGCCCGCCGGGGTCGCCATGCGGAAGCAGATCCCGGCGTACGGCACGCTCACCGTCGCCTCGAAAATTCCCTCCGGCGCGTCCTCGGCCAGCAGCGCCAGCGCGCAGTCCGGCTCCACGGGCCGATCGACCGGCTGCGCATCGTCCGCGAACGGATCCAGGATCGGCGCGTAGTGCAGCGCGAGTTCGCCGCCGTCGTCCGCCTTCAGGTATTTGATCGCGCTCAGCGCGCCCTGCGGCGGGTCCTGCGGGGCGGAGGGCAGCACGTGCTGGTAATAGAAGATCCGGCGCGTGTCGTCTTCAGGATCGGGGACGCTGCGTCCCACGTAGTTTTTCGTGCCGAACGGCATGCTGGTATTCAACCGGCTACTGTCTTTCGGCGCTTCATAGCCCGACAGCGCGTCGTCCGAGACGACGTAAAATGATCCCGCCGCCTGATACGGGTCGTTCACCGGGTAGGGGATGCCGAAGTGATAGCTGGTGGTGTACGTCAGGTAATGTTTCCCGCCCAGCGCGAAATATTCCGGCACTTCCAGGCACACGTGCGCGTCCGACACGTACGCGGGCGGCAGCAGCGACCAGTCGAGCAGGTTCTCGCTGCGAGCCACGGCAATGCACCCGCCGCCCGTGTCGCCGTGATGGGCCGCTCGCGCGCAGATGGTGGCGTAATAACAGTCATCGGGCGCGTGATAAAACACGTACGGGTCGCGCCACGCCGTTTCGTAATTGAGCGCCTGCGCCGGATCGGTTTCGTACCACGGCCCTCCGGCTTCCAGGATCGGGCTGTCGCCGACTTTGGTCCAGTGCACGAGGTCGTCCGAGACGGCCACGCCGATGCGCTGCACGCGATCGATCATCGCGCCGTAGAACTGGTAATAGCGGTCCTCGTGGCGCACCACCATGCCCGTCATCAGCGGACCGGCGTCCCAGGCTGTGCCGTGACCCTGCGCCAGCACGGGCGGCAGCGTCTCCCAATGCACCCAATCGCGGGTGGTGGCGTGTCCAATCGACGTGCAGCCCACGTCACCCTCTCGGCCCTGAAGGTGGAACAGGTGAACCGTGTCGTTGTCCCGGTAGATCCAGGTATCCCATAGTCTCAATGTCGGATCAGGCGGTCGATACAGCACGATAGCTCTCTTTACTGGCTAAATGACGTCGTGGAACCGGTTCCACGAGTCGATAAAATAACACAGCGGATTTCTCACACAGTCGAACGCTCGACGATTTCCAGCGGCATCACCGTGGACCAGTTTTCAGACGGCACATGTCCCGTGCGCAGCCAGTCGAGCATCAATTCCGCGCTGCGCTGGCCGCTCTGGAACAGGTGCTGGCGCACGGTGGTCAGCTTGGCAAAGCCCGCCGCTTGAATATCGTCGAATCCGATCACAGCCAGGTCTTCGGGTACGCGCAGCCCCAGGTCGGACGCCGCGTCGAGCACCCCGAACGCCAGCGTATCGATCGCGGCGAAGATCGCGGTGGGGCGGTCCGGCTGGATGAGAATGTCGCGGGCGGCATCGCGGGCATAGTCCTCGCCGTGCAGGCAGAACTGGCACCAGTTCATGTTGACCGGCAGCCCGGCGGCTTCCAGCGTGTTCTGGAATCCCTTGAAGCGATCCTGTGCGCTGGTGAAGCCAAACGATTCGTCTACCCGGTCACCGAGGAAGCCCAGGCGGGTGTGTCCATGTTGCAGCAAATATTCGGTCGCCATCTGCCCGCCGCGCACGTTGTCGATCAGCAGGTGCGGGTAGCGCCGCACGTGCACCGTGTCGTCTACCACCACGATCGGCAGGGCAGGATTGGCGCTGAAGGTTTCGTCTTCGGAGATCGGCAGCGCCAGAATGAACAGGCCATCGACGCGGTTTTGCAGCATCAGCGCGCCGAGCCGCCGCCGGAGCTGCGCCGTTGAGCGGATGCTGTAGAGGGTCAGGTCGTAGTCGGTCCCGTCGAGCACGTCCTGAATACCGGCCAGGCGCTCGACGAACGACGGGAATGTAAAGAAGGGGCTGACGACGCCGATCGTGAAGGTCTTCCCGCCCGAAAGCTGGCGGGCCGCGCTGTTGGGGCTGAAGCCCAGCGCATTGATCGCCTCAAGCACGCGTTTGCGGGTGTCTTCGCGTACCTGATCGCTGCCGTTGAGCACGCGCGACACCGTGCCGACGCCTACTCCGGCGTGTTTGGCGACATCACGAATCGTTGGGGTCCGCATAAAAAGTATTCCGCAAAACTCTATGGAAACGGTTCCATGAACTGCTTTTATTATAATGGCGGATCTTACGCGTTGTCAACCGGATCGTGATTGCGGCTTTGCAACGTGCACGCGCGGCGCTGCAAGATTTGTACAAACTATCATAGTGAACCTCTGTCTTTTAGTCCCGATTCGTGTCTATAATGAAATGACCCGCTGCTGTTCTCTGCCTTCATGCACCTTAACTTTAAAATCCGGCAGTCTCCGTGCTGCCCCATCTCCTGACCCCTTCCCCCACGCAGCATATGTTGCGCTGGAACTCCGGAGAAAATGGGCGGAGCAAGCTCTCGCCCCTGCGAACTGTGGAGGCCGTGCTTGTCTGGGCCGGGGGTGAGGTCGCGGTGCTCACCGGGTGATCTGGTAAATGTGCATTTGGACAGACATCGATGCCACTGTTTTTTTTCTGTGCGTACCAAAATCGAGGAAGTATCATGCTCCGCAAATCGTTCGTAATCCTGTTGGCGTTATTGATGGTTGCCGGTGTGGTGTCGGCGCAAGACGGGCCGGAAATTCCCGCTGCGCCCGGCGAGATGGTCGATGTCGGCGGGTATTCGCTGCACATCTACTGCATTGGCGAGGGCAGCCCCACGGTCGTGATCGATGCTGGCCTGGGCGACAGTTCGCTGCGCGTCCGCGCGCTGCAAGAATCGATCTCCGAATTTACGCAGGCGTGCGCCTATGACCGCGCCGGATACGGCTGGAGCGACGCCGGTCCCGAACCGCGCACCAGCCAGCAGATCGTGGACGAGCTGGCCCTGCTGCTCGATGGCGCTGAGTTGGAAGGTCCCTTCGTGCTCGTCGGCCACTCCTTCGGCGGCCTGAACGTGAACCTGTTCGCCAGCGAGCACCCCGATCTGGTCGCGGGTGTGGTCCTGGTCGATTCGTCGCACCCCGAGCAGATGGACGCCATGAGCGAGATCCCCGAGATCACGGCGCTCGACGCGATGGAAATGGACATGTACGCGACGCTGGCGGAGCAGGCCGAAGCGGGTGAGCTGACCGTGGACGACGTGCTGCCGATGATGCCGGAGGATCTGGCCGAGGATTTGCAGGCCGATTGGGCCGCGCTGTTCATCCAGCCCAAGTCGCTGCTAGCGCCCGTCGCAGAATTTGACGCGCTCGATGAGAGCATGACGCAGGTGGTCGAGAGCGACGATCTGGGCGATACCCCGCTGATCGTCGTGGCGCACGGCGCGAAGAACAGCGAAATGATCCCCGCCGAAGTGCTGGACGCCTACGGCATCACCGTCGAGGCGATGGACACGTTCGATGAAATCTGGCGCGGGCTGCAGGAAGATCTGGCGACGCGCTCGACCAACAGCCAGTTGGTCGTCGCGGATCAGAGCACGCACTACGTCTATCTCATGCAGCCGGACATCGTAATCGATGCCGTGCAGGAATTGGTGGAAGCCGCGCAGTAACTGGCTCCACACCTCGCACGTTCCGAACAACCTTACACTCGCAGCGCCCGCGCCAGCATCGACGCGGGCGCATGCGTCTCTGGTGGCTGTTATGCACTTTTCGAGCGAGAAAAAGGGTTTCTCGTGCGTTTATTATCCCGGGATCCGTAGGGGCGGGGCTTGCTCCGCCCGTTTTTCCCCCGGGGTCCCCGCGCAACAGGGTTGCGCAGGGTGGTTTCCCCTTCCCTCCGCTTGCGTGGGGGAAGGGGCCAGGGGATGG
>NZ_DAISHJ010000005.1:0-27930 GCF_036822615.1 Aggregatilinea sp.
GTGCTGCCCGTGGTACTGGCCTGGGCCGCGATCATCGTGGTGCTGCCGGTGCTGTTTGGCACGGTCGAGCTGCCGCAGGGTGACGAAGTAGCGCAGGGCGACGGCATGGAGATGCTCGATCCCTCGATGATGGACGGCGGCCTGATGGGCGAGGGCGATAGTATGGGTGAGGGTGACTTCATGGGCGAGCCGGGCATGGACGGGATGCCGCTGGAGGGTATGGACGGCGTGCCGCTCGATGGGACGGCGGAAGCCGCGCCCGGCGGCGAGAGCGTGCCGTTTGCGACCGGGGAAGCGCCCGAAGACGAAGCGATAGCCCCTGAACCTGACGTAAATTCCGACTCCGCGCCGCGTGATGCCGCCGGGGAGCAGCCGTCCACGTCCGTGGAGCAGGCCCCCGACGCGCAGTCCGCGCCTATCATCAAGAAGCCCTGACGATGAGCGGCACAAACGGATCGAAGGCGAACGGCAGCCGCCCGATGGTCGTGGTCGAGGGGCTGAGCAAAACGTTTCAGCTCGGTGACCAGTGGGTGCGCGCGCTCGACGCCGTCAGCGTGCGGGTTCCTGCCGGGCAGTTCCTGGCGATCATGGGGCCGAGCGGTTCCGGCAAGAGCACGCTGTTGTACCTGCTGGGCGGCCTGGACCGACCCAGCGAGGGACAGGTGTCGGTCGCCGGGCGGCGGCTGGACAGCATGAGCAGCGACGATCTGGCGCAGTTCCGGCGCGAGACGGTCGGCTTCATTTTTCAGGCGTTCCACCTCATCCCCACCATGACGGCGCTGCAAAACGTCGCGCTGCCGGGCGTCTTCGCCGGGCTTCCGCGCGACCAGCGCGAGCAGCGCGCGACGTGGTTGTTGGGGCTGATGGGGCTTCGCCAGCGGATGCATCACAAGCCGTCGCAGCTTTCCGGGGGGCAGCAGCAGCGCGTGGCGATTGCGCGCGCCCTGTTCAATAACCCGCCGGTCATCATGGCCGACGAGCCGACCGGCGCGCTGGACAGCAAAACCGGTCAGGCCGTGATGCACGTGCTGCGCCGGATGTGCAGCACGCTGGGCAAGACGGTCATTGTCGTGACACACGATCCGGCCATCGCGCGCTACGCGGACCGGATGCTGCTGCTGAAGGATGGGCGTGTGATCGAAGATCGCGCGCCTTCCCAGGAGGAAAAGCGAGATGTCGCTTAATCAAGGGCGGCTTTTGGCCGCGCGCGTGATGATCGGGCTGGTGATGGTGGCCGTGATCGTGGGGCTGTGGCGCATGGGCGCGCCTGCCTCGGCGCAGGGGCCATCGACTGAGACACCGACCAATACGCCGACTGAGACACCGACGCTGACTCCCACACTGACGCCGACGAACACCCCCCTGCCGACCGATACGCCGCAGCCCACCGCGACGTGGACCCCGTCCGCGACCAACACGCCGCAGCCCGTGCCCGTGCAGGTCACCCGCTCCGAGCCGAGCGTGGTGGTGCACGGCAGCGAGGCGGTGCTGTCGGTGTTCGGCGCGGGCTTCACGGAGACGAGCGCGGTCCGGCTGCTGGGTTTGGGCCTGCTCGATACGACGCTGGTCAACAGCGGCGCGCTGAAGGCGGCTGTTCCCGCATCGATTCCGCCCGGCCAGTATACGGTGCAGGTGAACGACGCGCAGGGGAACTGGCTTTCGTCCCCGAACGTGCTGGTCGTCGTGCCGCCGACGCCGACGATCATCCCGCCGACGGACATTCTGCCGCCGAGCCAGACGCCCTATCCCACCAGCACGCCTGAGCCGACCAATACGCCGCAGCCGCCGACCCCGGTTCCCGGCCAGCCGTCGCTGCTGGTGCGCAATTTTGTCGCAAGCCCGGCGGTGACCGGCCCCGGTGGGCGGGTGTTCCTGACGTTCGAAGTGGTGAACCAGGGCAGCCGCACCGCCGAAGGGATCTCCGCGACGGTGGGCGAGGGCAGCAAGTTCGTCCCGGCGAACGGACAGGCAGGCGCGACGCTGCCGGACATCGCGCCCGGCGGCAGCGCGTCGGTCTCGCTGAGCGTCAACGCGGCGGACGATGCGCCGCCCGGCCCCAACAACATCCCGGTCAGCCTGACCTATTACGACTTCGAGGGCAAATCGTTCAACAGCAGCGCCACGCTGAGCGTGATCGTGAGCGAAGTGGACGAGTCGTCGCAGATTGGGCTGTCGGGCTACACGCTCGATCCCGAGGCGCCCAAGCCCGGCGATCCCGTCGCGGTGACGGTGCACGTGGCGAACACCGGCAATGCGATGGCGCAGCAGGTGATGGTGCGTGTCGCCGGGACGGAAAACGTTCTGCTGCCGGGCGCAGAAGGCGACAGCTTGCCACTGGGTGCGATTGCACCCGGCCAGACCGTGGACGCGACGCTGAACATGATCGTCGATAGCAACGTCAAGGCAGGGCTGCAAGTCCAGCCGGTGACGCTGACCTACATGCAAGACGGCGAGCAAAAGGAAGTTGCGGGCAGCGTGACTATTCCCGTGACGGAACCGGGGGGGATTTCCCCGCTGCTGCTGCTCGATTCGTATAGTGTGGGCAAGGATCAGCTTAAGCCCGGCGAGCAGTTCACGCTGAAAATGACGCTGAAAAACGTAGGGGATGGTCCTGTGCATGATCTGCTGGTGACGTTCGGCACGGTCGAATCGAGCGGCGGATCGTCCGGCAGCGACAGCGGCACGCCGGGGTATTCGGGCGATACCGGCTCAAGCACGACGCCCAGCACGACTTTCGCGCCGTTGGGCAGCGGCGGCACGATTTACGCAGGCGATATGGGCATAAACGGTGATATCATCGAGCTGGAACAGGACTTTATCGTCAACGGCTCAGTAACCAGCGGCGTTTACAGTCTGCCGATCACGCTGCGCTACCAGAAGTCGGACTGGACCAGCGGCCAGGACAACCTGCGCGCCAGCGTCGTGGTGGTCTCACCGCCGCGCGTGCTGCTCAATTTGCAGGCGCCGCTGCCCGAGACGATCAACGTGGGTGAGCCGTACCCGCTGTCGATCACCGTGGTGAACATGAGCAGCAGCACGATCAGCCTTGCGAACGCCGTCACGGAAGCCACCAACGGCGAGGTGATCGACGGCGGTGACCAGTTTATCGGCCCGGTGCAGGCTGCCGACGACGCCACCCTGTCGCCGATGATCATGCCGCTCGAAGAGGGCACGGTCGAGGTGACGGTGTCGCTGCACTACCTCAACGATCTCAACCAGGACGCGGTGTTGGTCAAGACCTACGAGCTGACCGCCGTTGCTCCCCCACCGCCGCCTGAAGAAGTCACGCCGCCGCCGGATATGCAGGACGTGCTGGTCGAGGAAGAGGAAGACGACACGATCGGGCGGATCCTGTTGGGCCTGCTGGGGCTAGGAAGCTGATATGCTCTCCGAGCTGTTGCAGCTCGCGGTGGGCAATCTGTCGCGGGCGCGCACACGCTTTTTGATGACGGCGGGCGGCGTCCTGGTGGGAACGACTGCCGTCATCATGCTGGTGGCGGTGACCTTCGGCTTGCAGCGCTCGGCGGAGGCCAGCATCGGGTCCAGCACGTCTTTGACCCAGGTCGAGGTTTATCAGGCGTGGGGCATGCGCGGCAGCAACGAGGAAGTTCCACAGCTCACGGTGGCCGCCGTGCGCGCGTTCTGGCAGATCCCCGGCGTCCAGGCAGTGATCCCCTTCGCCTCGCTGCAAAACGGCGGCGAGCTGATCGTGGGCGACTATCGCGGCTGGGGCGAGGTGTTGGGCATTGACCCGTCGCTGCTGCCGTATATGGGTTTTCAATTGCAGCAGGGGCAGCTGTCGCTCGGCCCCGGCGAGGTGATCGTCGGCTCGCAGGTCAGCCAGAACTTCTACGATCCTGAGGCATCCAGCGAAGAATGGTCGCCGGTACAGGTCGATCTGATGGCCTCGCCGGTGCAGCTCAGCATCTATAAGTACACCGATACCACCTTCGACACCAAAGAGATCGACCTCAAAGTGGCCGGCATGATGGCCGAGGGCACCTCGTACGACTACGCGATCCTGATGAACATTCAGGACGTGATGGCGCTGAATAAGTGGGCCACCGGCGAGGAAGTCGATGCGGAAAAGTTCACGTTCAGCCGCGTGATGGTGCAGGCCAGCAGCCGCGACACGGTCGGAGACGTGTCGAAGGCGATTCAGGCGATGGGCTACGGCGTGGGCGGAGTCGGGGATTACCTCGACCAGCTCAACAGCTTCTTCCAGACCATGCGGCTGGCCCTGGGCGGCGTCGGATTCGTGGCGCTGGTCGTGGCGGCGTTCGGCGTGTTCAACACTATGTCGATGGCCGTGCTGGAACGCACCAAAGAGATCGGGCTGATGAAAGCTATCGGCGCGACGGACCGCGACGTGCTGACGGTGTTCATGGTCGAGTCGGCGCTGGTGGGCCTGTGCGGCGGCACCGCCGGGGTGCTGCTGTCATTGGGGCTGCAAAATCTGGTGAATAACCTGTTTCAGACGCCCGCCGAGGGGCAGGCGAGCGGCGTCACGGCTTTTTTGCCCTTCGATACCTCGCAGTTGGGCGGCAACCTGATCGTCATCCCGACAGAGCTGATCCTGCTCGGCATCGCCCTGGCAACGCTGATCGGCACCGTGGCGGGCTTCATCCCGGCGCGGCGCGCCTTCCGTATGCTGCCCGTCAGCGCCCTCAAAGAAGAGTGACGCGCGCGGCCCGATCGTTCGGGCTGCGCGGGTGATCGCGCCTTCCTCCAGCAGTTCCCCTGTTTTTATGCGTTTTGCCAGTTTTGGGCCGGATCGCGCCTCCGGAATAAATTCCTCACCTATCTTTTTTATAGTAATAAATACGTAAACAAAAAAGTATTCCAAAAACTGTGCTACTTTGACAGTTGTTGTACATTTTGCTCAGTTGATAGCTTATACGCTTTCGTCCTACAATGCTTCTTAATGTTCTACCACACCATTTCATCCCCGGCGGCGCAGTCATGCGTGAGGAGGTGAATTCTAGGCACTGCAGCCCCTGACGCCGCTATTTTGCTGCACACACCTGGCATCCAATAAAGGAGGCACGCTCCCTATGTCCAAACGATTGGTTACTCTGGCACTCACATTGGTTTTGTTGGTTGGCGCGATCGGTCCGCTGACCGTTGCGGCACAAGATGACTGCGATTTCTCGGGCGAAGTGGTGGTCGGCGTGATCGCGTCGCTGACGGGCGAACGTCCGAAGGTCGGCCAAAGCACGGAAGAAGCCGCGCAAATGGCGGCGGACGAAAAGAACGCCGAATGCGGCGTGCAAATCGGCGACGAGAATTACGAAGTCGTGATCCTGATCGAAGACAGCGAATCGAAGGCGGAATCGGCAGTTGCGGCGGCCACGCGCCTGATCGTTGACGAGCAGGTCAACGCCATCATCGGCCCGCAGGCCAGCGTGGAAGCCATTCCCGCCGGTCAGGTCGCCAACGACCGCGAAACGCCTATGATCAGCCCGTGGTCCACCAACCCCGCGACGACCGTTGACCGTCCGTGGGTCTTCCGCGCGGCGTTCCTCGACCCGTTCCAGGGCCCCGTGGTGGCGAACTTCGCCCTGTCGGAATTTGGCGCGCAGACCGCCGCCGTGCTGTATGACGTCGCCAGCGACTACCCCAAGGGTCTGGCCGAGAACTTCCGCGATGCGGCGACCGCCGACGGCATCGACGTGGTGGCGTTCGAGAGCTTCACCACCGGCGACACCGACTTCAGCTCGCAGCTCACCAACATCATCCAGCAGAACCCCGACGTGCTGTTCACCCCGCAGTATTACAACGAAGTCCCACTGATCGTCCAGCAGGCGCGCTCCCTGGGCTATGAAGGCCCGATCCTCGGCAGCGACAGCTGGGGCACGCCGGACCTGATCGACCTGTGCGGCGACGCCTGTAACGGCCTGTTCTTCAGCACGCACTATGCGCCCGACATCGCCACCGAAGTCGGCCAGACGTTCATCGGCAACTACGAAGAACTGTACGGCGCGAAGCCCGACGACGTGGCCGCGCTGACCTACGACGCGTTCCAACTGCTGTTCACGGCCATCGAAAATGCGCAGTCGCTGGAGCGCGCGGACATCCGCGAGGCACTGGCGAACATCCAGCTTTTCGAAGGCGTGACCGGCGTCATGAGCTTTGACGAGCAGGGCGACCCGATCAAGTGCGCCGTAATCATCGAGATCACAGACGGCGCGTTCACCTACTACGATCAGGCGTGCCCCGCCGGATTCCCGCCCGACACCGCCGCTGAGCCGGATATGATGGCGACGGCAGAAGCAACCGCCGAAGCGGGCTAACACCGCACCGTAAGCGCCTCCATTGGGGGGCGCTTTCGTCATATTCGCACCGGGCGCACGGCAGTTGTGACGCGTGCGCCCGGCTGTTGACGCGGTTTTTCGGAGAACTCGAATGACGTACTTTGTCCAACAGTTCCTTAATTCACTCCAGCTTGGCAGCCTCTACGCCCTGATCGCACTCGGATATACGATGGTGTACGGCGTGCTGCTGCTGATTAACTTCGCCCACGGCGACATTTTTATGATCGGGGCGTTCCTGGGCGTGACCGGCTCGATGGTGCTGGGCCTGCCGTTCGTGCCGACGCTGCTGCTCTCGATGACCCTCACCGGGCTGATGGGCGTGGCGATCGAGCGCATCGCCTATAAGCCAATTCGCCACGCGTCACGATTGTCGGTGGTGATCACGGCGTTGGGCGTCGGCCTGCTGCTCGAAAACGGCATGCTGGCGCTGACCGGGGCCGACCCGCGCAGTTATCCCGCCGATTTCATCACGACCACCACCTATAACGTCGAGGGCATCAGCATCAGCAACGTGAAGATCATCATCATCGTGCTGGCGTTCGTGCTGTTCATCGGCCTCTATTTGATCGTGCAGCGCACCAAGTGGGGCATGGCGATGCGCGCGATCTCGTACGATAAGTTCGCCGTACCGCTGATGGGCGTCTCGCAGGACCAGATCATTTCGCTCACGTTTCTGATGGGCGCGAGCCTCGCGGCGGCGGGCGGCATTTTGTGGGGGGTGGCGTTCCCGGTGCTCAATCCCTATATGGGCATGCGCGTCGGTTGGAAGGCATTTATCGCCGCCGTAGTCGGCGGCATTGGGGATATTCGCGGCGCGATGCTCGGCGGGCTGCTGCTGGGCTTCATCGAGATTATGGTTCCGGCCTACGGGCAGGACATCGGCATTTCCTCCACGTGGCGCGATCCGATTGCGTTTGCTTTGCTCCTACTCATTCTGGTCATTCGACCGACGGGCCTCTTTGGCGTGGCGCGCCGGCAGAAAGTGTAGACGCGTGCGATGAGCCGTACACCGCAACTTCGTGTTTCGGCGGCTGCTGCGCTGACGCTGCTGTGCGCCGTGGCGATGCTGGCCGCCTTTATCATCCTGCCGTGGTTCGTCGATCTGCCGGAGGGGGGCGACGTCACCGGATACGATCTGGTGACCATTGACGAAGAAGCCGAAAACCCCATCGAACTGCCGAGCGACGTCGAAAACACCTTCCTGATCGTCATTCCGGCTGTGGCCGTCGCGGTCGGGCTGGCGGCGCTGTGGGAACTGGCGACGGGGGAGGCCAGCCGCCGCACGCGCGTCGCCGTGGCGCTCGCCGGGCTGGTGGCGCTGGTCTACTATTACGGCCTGTTGCTGTACCAGGGCACGGGCGATACCAGCCTATCCGATCTGGCGGGGCCGGGCTTTTACGTCGCGCTGATCGCGGCGGCGGCGCTGCTGATCCAGGCGGTTCTGCCGGTGCCCGCTGCGGACGAACCCGCGATCACCGTTCCCGCCCCGATGCCCCGGCGGCGCTGGATGATCCCCTTCGTCTGGCTGGGGCGCCAGTTCCGGGGCGCGCCCGTGCTGGTGTTTTTGCTCGGCTTGTGGGTGGGGATCGAGTTGGAGCTGCGCGACGGACTGGCGTTTATCCGCTTCCTGGGCGAGCGCAAGGTCCCTACGCTGTTTGGCATCGATAACCTGTTAGAGCCGTTTTCCAAGCTCGACTTTTCCGGCGTGCTGTCGCCGTTCTTCCCCTCTTCGACCAGCAAATCCGACGCGCCGCTGCGCGCCTCGTGGGACGCCATCCGCGATCTGGCGCAGACGTTCATCGACGCGTTTTCGACGCAGGGCAGCCGCGATCCAGGCTTCTTCCGCGTGGTGGGACAGGTCTTCAGCTACGACATGGTGGTCTACGTGATCCCCATCCTCGTGCTGGCGCTGCTGTTTGCACGCCCCGCCAGCCGCCTGCTGGCGCGCGTGCCGCGATCGCTGTCATTGGGGCTGCACCTGCTGGTGCTGTACGCTGCGCTCTACCGTTGGAGCGCGCCCAACGACTACCGCGAGCTGGTGCTGATCTACATGGGCGTCAACATCATGCTGACCGTCAGCCTGAACCTGATCAACGGGTATATGGGCGAGTTCTCTGTCGGGCACGCGGGCTTTATGGCGGTCGGCGCGTATGTGTCTTCGATCCTGACCATGATCGCGTTCACCAACAGCAGCACGTTTGGCGACGCGCTGATCTCGACGGACCCGAAGGGCTGGGGGATGATCGTGGGCTTCGTCATCGCGCTGATCGCGGGCGGCGTCGCGGCGGGCTTGGCCGGGCTGATGGTCGCGTTCCCGTCGTTCCGCACGCGCGGCGACTATCTGGCGATCGTCACGCTGGCGGTCAACTTCATCGTACAGGGCGTGATCAACAACATCGAGGCCATCGGCGGGCCGCGCGGCTTGAACGGCGTCCCGCTGTGGAGCACGCTCACCTGGGTGTTCGTCATCACGATCGTCGCCATCTTCATCGTACATAATCTGGTGACCTCGACCTTTGGCAAGGGCATCATCGCCATCCGCGAAGACGAGATCGCCGCCGAACTGATCGGCGTCGATACGCGCCGCATCAAACTGGTGGCGTTCCTGGTGTCGTCGTTCATCGCGGGCGTGGCGGGCGGCCTGTTCGCGCACGTGCTGGCCTACGTGAATCCCACCACGTTCGGCATCCTCAAATCGACTGAGGCGCTGGTCATGGTGTACCTGGGCGGCATGGGCAGCATCACCGGCTCGGTCGTGGCCGCCGTGCTGTTCACGCTGATGCTCGAAGCGCTGCGCCCGCTTCAGGTCTTGAAGTGGGTCGTGCTGCCGCTCATCCTGATTTTCCTGATGTTCCGCCGCCCGCAGGGGCTGTTTGGTTTCCGGGAGATCTCGCTCAATCTGGGCGATTCCAAACCGGACAAACCACGGTATACGCTTGGGGAAGCGCGCCATGATGCTGCTTCAGATTAATCACCTGACTCACCAGTTCGGCGGGCTGCGCGCCGTCGATGACTTCAACCTCGATCTGCACACGGGCGAGCTGATCGGTTTGATCGGGCCTAACGGCGCGGGCAAGACGACGATCTTCAACCTCGTGACCGGGGCGTACAAAGCGACGGAAGGCGAGATCTTGCTGGAAGGCGAGAACATCGTCGGCAAGCCGCCGCATACCATCAGCGGCATGGGCATCAGCCGCACGTTCCAGACGATCCGCCTGTGGAACCAGATGACCGTGCTCGATAACGTGCGCGTGGCGCATCACGGGCGGCTGCGTTACGGGCTGGCGGGAGCGCTGCTGCGCACGCCCACCTATCAGCGCCAGGAGCGGGAAATCGAGGAACAGTCGATGGAGCTGCTGCGGCTGTTCAAGCTGGAGCGCTTCGCGGAGGAGCCGGTGCGCAACCTGCCCTACGGCGAGCAGCGCCGCGTGGAGATCGTGCGCGCGATGGCGACGCAGCCCAAGCTGCTGCTGCTGGACGAACCGGCAGCGGGCATGAATCCGAACGAGATCGGCGCGCTGATGGACTTCATTCACTGGATTCGGGACGAGTTCAACCTGACGATCTGGCTGATCGAGCACCAGATGCGGCTGGTAATGGGCATCTGCGAGCGGATCAAGGTGCTCGACTTTGGCGCGACGATTGCCGAGGGCACGCCCGAGGAGATCCGTACCAACAAGCGCGTCATCGAGGCGTACCTGGGCGAAACGGAGGAGGCGGTCTGATGCTGCTGAGTGTCCGTGACCTGCATGTCTCCTATGGCAGCGTGCACGCCGTGCACGGCGTCTCCTTCGACGTGGAAGAAGGCGAGATCGTCACGCTGATCGGGGCGAACGGGGCGGGGAAGTCCACCATCCTCAATACCATCGCCGGACTGCAAAACCCGGATTCGGGTGAGATTCTGTACAAGGGCACGAATATCGCGTCGCAGGGCGCGCATCAGGTCGTGAAACAGGGGCTGGCGCTCGTGCCTGAAGGACGGCGCATCTTCGGCAACCTGACCGTCTATGAAAATCTGCGGCTGGCGGGGTTCCAGGTTTCCGGCGCGGACTTCAACCAGCGCTTGCGGCGGGTCTTCGACTACTTCCCGCGCCTGGAAGAACGCCGTACCCAGTTGGGCGATACGCTCTCCGGCGGCGAGCAGCAGATGCTGGCCGTGGGCCGCGCGTTGATCACCGGGGGCATGTTCATGCTGCTCGATGAGCCGTCGATGGGCCTCGCGCCGATCCTGGTGCAGCAGATCTTCGGCATTCTGGAAGAGATCAACGCGCAGGGCACGACGATCCTGCTGGTCGAGCAGAACGCGCACATGGCGCTGAAGATCGCCAGCCGGGGCTACGTGCTGGAAACCGGCACGATTGTGCTGGCCGGTCCCAGCCGCGAGCTGGCGAGCAGTCCCGAGGTGCAAAAGGCGTACCTGGGCGGGTAGACGCTGAAGGGAATAGGGAATGGGGATTAGAGAATCCCGTTTGTCTCGGTTGTGAAGTTCCCGGCCAACAGGTGCGGCGACAAAAGCACCTCACCCCCGGCCCCTCTCCAATCTGGGTTGGAGAAGGGAGACAGGCAGCGCCCAACGGGGTTTTGTAGGGGCAGGTTTCTAACCTGCCCTGGTTTTTGTCCGAATGTAAAAGTTAAGGTGCATCAAACCCGCGCGTTTTTGTTCCTGAATGCTCCGCACAAACAAAAAGGGGCGTATCGCAATACGCCCCTCCACAGATCTGGTTTTTGCACGTCGCCGCTATTTGGCGGGCATTGCCTCGTAGGACTGGTACCAGCCATCTTCGGGCAGCGGGGCCGAATAGAAATCGGTCCACGGCTTCGCGTTCTTCATCGTAATCTCGGTCAGGCGGTGCAGGCGCTCCGGCGCGACGGTCGCCAGGAACGGCACGCGCTCTTCGGGCGACATCTTGATCGCTTCCTGCCACACGGCGCGCCCGGCCAGGAAGCCGCTCGCGCCGCTCTGGCACGCGACTTCGACCTGCTTTTCGAACGTCTCGAAGCTGACGCCCGCGCTCAGCAGCACCCACGGCGCGACGCACGCTTCGCTCACGGCTTCGCACTCACGACGCCATTCCGCTTCATCCGAATTGAACGCAACATCGATCGGGAATTCCAGCTTGATCACGTCCGGGCCGAGGGCGCTCAGGCGGCGGGCCGTCTCGCGCACGACATACGGGCGCGTCTTGGCATATTCCGCGCTTTCCTTCGCCACCGCCGCGTCGAGACTGTACGACATTGGCTCCAGGAACAGCGGCAGGTCATACGCGTGGCATTCGATCGTCACCTTGCGCACGATCTCTTCAAGCTGTTCGGCCAGCTCGTCCGTATCGGGGTGGTAGTACACCATCATCTTGACGGCGCTGGCGCCCATGCGCTTGATCTTCTCAACGCTCCAGCCGTCCTGAAATTCGAGGCCGCGATACGTGGAGTCGCCGCTGTAGCCGCTCTTTTCGAGCGACATGATCAGGCCCGCCTTGCCGGTCATGGACATGGCCGGAGTGAGGCCGTACGTCGCGTCCAACAGCACCGCGCTGGTGTGCGGAGCCAGTGCCGTGACGATCTGCGCCTTGAGTGCGACAGCATCGTTGTAAGGCACGCCTTCGGGCAGCATCCGGCGGTACACGCCGCGCTGGTCGAACGCGAGAATTGTGAACACATTTCCTTCTACGCTGGTCGCCTTGAGGCCACGCCAACGTCCCGGTGAAAGCGATTCCACGCTGTCCTCCTGTTAATCGATAAAGTGAAGTTCAGGGTCGCAGGCCTACGCGTGATGCGTTTGGGTCTGGATAAATGCTTCGACCTCCGGCAAGGATCGAATCCCGGCCATTGGTCCCTGCGCCGTGACGGCCAGCGCGCCGCAGCCATTGGCAAAGCGCGCCGCCTCGACGGGCGAATAGCCCTGCTGCCAGCGTACCAGGAAACCGGCGTCGAAGCAGTCGCCCGCGCCGGTGGGATCCACTTCCTCGACCGTGAAGCCGGGGACGTGGGTCGTGCCGTCCGCTGTGTACACCTGGCAGCCCTGCCCGCCCTGGGTGATGACGATCACCCGCGTGGGGCGACCGGCCAGGAGCGCCGCAACAGCCTCGTCCAGCGAGGCGGTCCCGGTCAGCAGTTGGGCTTCTTCTGCGGTGGGCAAAATGACATCTGCCGCGGCCACGAAAGGCGCAAACGCCTCACGCGCCTGGGCGGGCGGCATGAGCTGGGGCCGCAGGTTCGGGTCAAAACTGATCTTTGCCCCGGCCTGCTGGGCTAATTCTAGCGCTTTAAGCCCGGTTGCCAACGCTTCCGCGTGGATCGACAGCGTCGATCCCATCAGATGCAGCACCTTCAGCCCGTCGAACAGCTCGGGCTTGAGCAGGTCGGGCGCAAGCTGGCCCGCCGCTGCGTGCCGCAGGTGAAACACAAAATCGCGCGAACCGTCGGACGAATAGCCGACAAAGGCCACCCCGGTTGTGTAGCCTTCGCGCACGTGGATGCCGCGCATATCGACGTGATCGGCGGCAAGCTGGTCGGTCAGGCACTTGCCGAAGGCGTCATTCCCCACGACGCCGATCGCCGCGGTTTGTGCCTGGAGGCGTGCGGCCTGCACGGCAAAAATAAACGGCGCGCCGCTGGGATACGGCCCGGTAAACAGGCCCGGGCGGTCGAGAGGTTGGTCGAGGCCCGTGCGCATCACCTCGACCAACGCTTCACCAAACGTCAGAATATCCAGGGACATGTTATACCCCGTTTCTTACGGCGTCCCCTTCTGCGCCCATGATGTAACTGATCAGTTTTTCCGACGAGACCTGTTCGCGGGGCACGTTGGCGTTGACTTTACCGCGCAGCATGACCACGAAGCGGTCTGCGACTTCCAGCACGTCCTGCATGTTGTGGCTGATGATGATCACCGGCACACCCTGATCGCGTAGCAGGCGGACCATCGCCAGCACTTTACGCTGCTCCGGCACGCCCAGCGCCGCCGTCGGCTCGTCCATGATCACCAGCTTGGCCTGCCAGTAGAGCGCGCGCGCGATGGCGACCGCCTGCCGCTGTCCGCCCGACAGGCTGACCAGCTTCTGCTTGAGCGAGGGGATCACGATGTCCAGCCGCTTGACCGCCTTCGAGGCTTCGGCGCGCATGTAGTCGTCGTCGGTCACGGGGATGAAGCCCGCGAAACGCTTGGTCTTTTCTTTGCCCAGGAACACGTTCGCGCCCACGTCCAGATTTTCGGCCAGGGCGAGGTCCTGGTAGATCGTCTCGATGCCCGCATCGCGGACGGCAGCCGGGGCCAGGTGGGAGATGTCTTTACCGTCGAACGTGATCGTGCCGCCGTCCGGCTTGTACACGCCGGAGATGCACTTGATCAGGGTGGACTTGCCCGCGCCGTTGTCGCCCAGCAGCGCGACGACTTCGCCGGGATAGACCTCAAAATCAACCTTGTCGAGCGCCGTCAGACCGCCGAAGAACTTATCGACGTGGGATGCCCGCAGAATAGGCTCCTGTGTGGAGTGTGTGTGTATGCTCATGCGGTGTGTTCCTGCTGTTTCTCGAAGTACGCCTGAAGCTGGTTGACCAGGACGGCAATGATGATGATGATGCCCACCACGATGAACTGCCACAGGGAATCGACGTTGAGAATGACGAGACCGGTTTGCAGCACCGCGATAATCAGCGAACCGATGACCGTCCCGATCACCTTGCCGGAGCCGCCCATCAGGCTCGCGCCGCCGATGACCACGGCGGCCACGGAGTTCAGCACTTCGGAGTCGCCCACCATCGGCGAGCCTGCCGTGAAGCGGAAGACGTGCAGCACCCCTGCGAAACCGGCCAGAAGCCCCGCCAACACGTAGATCAGGATCAGCGTGCGCGTGACGTTGATCCCGGCCCGCAGCGCGGCTTCCCTGTTGCCACCGATGGCGTAAATGTGGCGCCCGAACTGCGTGCGCGCCAGCACGAACGCAAAGATGCCGACGATTACGGCGACGATAATAATGGGGTAGGGCATCAGCCGTTCCAGCCCACGCAGCTGCTCGTTCGTCAGATCGGCAGGCTGCTTGAGCCAGGCGAGGCCTTCTCCCGGGATGCGATAGGCGAGGCTGCCGTTACCCACGAGGCGCAGGTGTTCGCGGACCCCCGGCGGTAGGTCGCCGACGATATTTTTGCCGGTTGTCAGCAAGAAGGCGGCGCCGCGTACGATGCCCATGACACCCAGGGTTGCGATCATCGGGGGCACTTTGGCCCGAGCGACCAGGAGTCCATTCATCAGGCCGGGGATGATAGTGACCGCCAGACCCGCCAGCACACCGAGCGCAATGGCGCCATCTGTCGCCATCCCTGCATTGGCGAGATCGCGCATGACAGTGGCGCTGATGACGGATGCAAGCCCTAATGTGTAGCCGATGGAGAGGTCGATGCCTGCCGTGATGATCACGTAGGTTTGACCGGTAGCCATGAGCATCACCATCGTGCTGGTGACCATGATGTTGCCCAGGTTGCGGATCGTGAAAAAGCCGGTTCCCGTAATGGAGAAGAAGATCAACATTACCAGCAGAAAGAGCCACGACCAGAGTCGGGCGATGATATTAATCGCTTTCATGCTGTCGAAACCGCTTGTACGGACCTTCTGTCGCTGTGCAGATGTTACATCCATGAAGTTCTTCCGCTTAGTATGATGAACAAAACAGGAAGGGGGTGGTGTGGGCAGAAATGTTCCCCTGCCCACACCACGAACCTATTTATTTTGAGTTCAGATGGCTACTGTTCACGGTAGATGAAGATGCTGATTTCCGGATCGTCGATGTTCTCGGCGGTCATCACAGCGTAGCCGGTCGGGATACGCTTCGGGACGCTCACCACACCGCGCGCGTTGGCGACGGCGGTCAGGACCGCGAAGTAACCCATGTCGGCGGGCTTCTGAGCGATGACTTCGGTTACAGTACCTTCACGCAGCAGTTCGATGGCGAACTCAGAGGCGTCGAAAGCGACGACTTCCACCGCGCCACCGAGGCCAGCGTTCTGGACGGCTGCGCCAGCGGCCTGCGCGCTGAAGGTGTTCGCGCCGAAGACACCGGCGAGTTCAGGATTGGACTCGAGGCGGGCAGCAGTCTGCTGCTGGCCGGTGTTCGGGTCGTCTTCGTTGTAGTCCACACCGATGACTTCGAGACCGTAGTCGTCAGCGGCCTGGATGCAGCCCTGCTCGCGCTGGTCGGTCGTGCTGATGCCGGGGCGCACGTTCTGGATGTAGATCTGCGCGCCTTCGCCGAGTTTCTCAGCGAGCGTTTCGCAGGCGATGTAACCGCCCTCGAAGTTGTCGGAGCCGATGTAGGTGATCGGGAAGGTCACTTCGCCGTTGGCGTAGTCGCCGTCGCCGATGAAGGTGTCAACCGTCAGCAGGGGGATGCCCGCGTCACGGACGCCTTCGAGCACCGGGATCATCTGTTCCTTGTCCGTCGGAGCCGTGAACAGGAAGTTGATGTCACCACGGGAAACCAGGGCTTCGATGATCGGGGTCTGGACCGTCGGGTTGAATTCCTGCGGGTCCTGCTGGATCAGCTCGATGCCGTACGCGTCCGCGGCGGCGTTCGCGCCGACCGACATGGTCACGTAGAAGGGATCGGGATTCACGCCCGGAACGAACGCGACCTTGTAGCCTTCGAGCGCGGGCTTGTTTTCGCGCGGGGTTTCGGTATAGATGTACTGGGCGATCTCAGGATCGTCGATGTTCTCGGCGGTCATCACGGCGTAGCCGGTCGGAACGCGCTTCGGAACGCTCTGGTAACCCTTGAGATACGCCACGGCGAACGACACGGCGAGGTAGCCCATGTCGTATGGCTTCTGGGCGATGACTTCGGAAACCGTACCTTCACGCAGCAGTTCGATGGCGAACTCAGAGGCGTCGAAGGCGACGACTTCCACCGCACCACCGAGGCCAGCGTTCTGGACGGCTGCGCCAGCGGCCTGCGCGCTGAAGGTGTTCGCGCCGAAGACACCGGCGAGTTCAGGATTGGACTCGAGGCGGGCAGCAGTCTGCTGCTGGCCGGTGTTCGGGTCGTCTTCGTTGTAGTCCACACCGATGACTTCGAGACCGTAGTCGTCAGCGGCCTGGATGCAGCCCTGCTCGCGCTGGTCGGTCGTGCTGATGCCGGGGCGCACGTTCTGGATGTAGATCTGCGCGCCTTCGCCGAGTTTCTCAGCGAGCGTTTCGCAGGCGATGTAACCGCCCTCGAAGTTGTCGGAGCCGATGTAGGTGATCGGGAAGGTCACTTCGCCGTTGGCGTAGTCGCCGTCGCCGATGAAGGTGTCAACCGTCAGCAGGGGGATGCCCGCGTCGCGGATGCCTTCGAGCACCGGGATCATCTGTTCCTTGTCCGTCGGGGCCGTGATCAGGAAATCGACGTCGCCACGGGCGGCCATCGCTTCGATGATCGGGGTCTGGACCGTCGGGTTGAATTCCTGCGGGTCCTGCTCGATGATTTCAACGCCGAGGTCCTGCGCGGCCTGATTCACGCCAGCAGCCATCGTCACGTAGAAGGGATCGGGGTTCACGCCCGGAACAAACGCGATCGTAATGGGATCGTCCTGCGCCTTGGCCGAGTTCACCGAGGACATCGGGACCAGCGCGACGGCCATTGTCACGCAAACCGCTACGACGAGCAGTTTCTTTAACATGAGACACTCCTTAAAACATCGTGTATAGAGAAGCCAAAGCCAAAAATCCAATGCTGCCTATTTAGCTGCGCTCTATACCTGCTCCTTTCCCCGCACAGCGCCTGCCGGGTAAAACGCGACTTAAACGCGTACGACCTCAACACCTTCGTTTTCGATCAGCCGGGCATTATGATCACTCAAGCCCGTGTCGGTAATGAGCAAGTCTACTTTTTTGAGCGGCACGATCGTGATAGGCCGGATCTCGCCAAATTTGCTGCTGTCGGCCATGAACACCACTTTTTTGCCCTGCCGCGCGATGGCGCGCTTGACCTCGACCTCGAAAATATTCGAGTTGGTCAGCCCCTGATCGATGCTAAAGCCACCAGCCGCCAGGAACACGAGGTCGGCGTTGATCGTCTCCAGCGTGCTGATGGCCGCCGGGCCGATCAGCAGACGGGTCAGGTGCCGCAGGACGCCGCCCGTCATGACCAGCTCGACGTACGGGAACTGGGAGGCGGACGCGGCGACGTTCAGGGCGGGTGTGACGATGCGCAGATATTCGAGATCGTGCGGCAGGTGGTTGACCAGCTCGACCGTAGTGCTGCCCGCATCGACGATGATCGTCTGGCCCACTTCGATCAGTTGGACGGCGGCGAGGCCGATGCGTTGTTTGGCGTCATGGTTGAGCAGGGTGCGTTGGTGGAGCAGGGTTTCGCGGTCTTCGACGGGCATATTCCGCGCGACCGCGCCACCCCATACGATCTCGCAAACGCCAACTTTTTCCAGTTCGCGCAAATCGGAACGGATCGTGGCAGAGGAGACTTTCAGGAGATCTTTTAGCTCGTTGGTGCGCACAACGCCTTCGCTTTCAAGTACCTCAGCGATGATGCGTTGGCGTTCGACCGCGAGCAGGTTACTATCAGCGTAATCTTCGTTTTTCATTCGTTTCGTTTATGCAAAACAATTCTTTGTTTTGTTTTCGAAAATTTCACTTTGCTGCCCTCATGATAGGCTGAATTTTGTCTTCTGTCAACTTTTGTTATCTCTTTTTGCCGATTACGGCCCGGAAAGTTGATAGAAACGAAAAAAACGCAATATAATGAGAGTGCAAAACAAAGATTTACAAAAAAAGGAGAAAGAAAGCGTTGAAGACACTTTTTGTCGTCAGCGGCGGCGATGCACCCGGCATCAACACGGTGATGGCTTACTATACGGCCCTGGCGACGCGCTACGGGCATGAAGTGGTCGGTGCGCGCGATGGCTTTGCCGGGTTGGTCGCGGGCAATCTCGTTCCCCTCACCGGCGACGTGATCGGCCCCTGGGCGTCGATGGCCGGTTCGTATCTGCCTTCCAGCCGTGTCCCGGTGCTCAGGGATGCCGAAGGGCAGCGGGCAATGGCCGGGGTGCTGGCGCAGCACGGCATCGACAACGTGATCCTGTTCGGGGGCAACGGCACACTGCGCTACATCCCGCCGATCATCGCGGACATGGGCATTCGCTGCATCGGCCTGCCCACGACCATCGACAACGACGTGCCGGGCACGGACCTGACACTCGGCTTCGACTCCGCGTGCAACTTCGCCTATCACGCCATCGACGGCGCGATGGCGACCGGGCGCGCGCTGCCAGGGCGGATCTTCATGGTCGAGACGCTCGGCGGTTTTTCGGGCATGATCGCGCTGGACGTGGCGTTTGGCGCGGGCGCGCATGCCGTGCTCGTGCCGGAATATGCCTACGACGACGCGTGGCTCGGCCAGCGCCTGCTGGAAGCCGCCCACCGCGACGGCTACGCCCTGCTCGTGCTGTCCGAAGGGGTCGCCGCCAGTCGCACCCTGTTCGATGACATTTTCCGCTGGACGAATATCCGCGTGCGCGATATCCGGCTGGGTCACGCACAGCGCGGCGGCACGCCCACCCACCGCGATCGATCGCTGGCGGCGCAGATGGCGCGGCTCGCGTTCGAGGGGCTGAACGCGAACGTCACGCGCGGCACGGTCGTTGTGCGCGGCGGCGAGACGCTGCTGCACGAAGGGCCGCTGGAAGGCCCCGAGCGCCTGCCCGATCTGGACCGGTATAACTTTATTAACGGATTTGAGCCCGGCTATGAACCTGCTCGCAATTGACTTCGGAGGTACGCGCACCCGCGCCGCGTGGTTTTCGCATGGCGTCAATCTGATCCAGCGCGACGAAACGCTGTCGCAGGTGGACCAGCCCGCCCAACAGGTGCTCGACCGCATGATCGAGGTGGCGCGCAAGGTGATCCCGGCGGGCGAGCATGTGGACGCGATCGGGATTTCCGCACCCGGCCCGCTCGATGCGGCGCGCGGCGTGATCATCCAGGCCAAGACGCTGCCGGACTGGTACGACGTGCCGCTGTCGCGGATTATCAGCGAGGCGTTCGGGCACGTGCCGGTGTTCATGCAAAACGACGCGAATCTGGCGGCGCTGGCCGAATATCACCTCGGCGCGGCGCAGGGCGCTGACCCCACCATTTACCTGACGGTCAGCACGGGCATCGGCGGCGGCGCGGTGATCGGCGGTACGCTGTTCACGGGCAGCCGCGGGTTGGCCATCGAGCCGGGACATATGCGCTTCCCGCAGGCCGATGGGCGCATTTTGCGCTGGGAAGAACTGTCGTCGGGCACGGGCATCGGCAGACTGGCGCGTGAGCGTCTGGCCGGGTCGGACGCGCTCTCCTCGCTGCGCGTGCTCGACTGTGTGGACGGTAAGGCGGTCGGCAAGGCGGCGCAGGCCGGGGACGCGCTGGCGCTCGACGTGATCCAGACGTCGGCGTACTATTTCGGGCTGGGGCTGGTCAACCTGATTCACCTGTTCAACCCCCAGGCGATCGTGCTCGGCGGCAGCGTGATCCAGTTGGGCGACCTGTTCCTGGATCCCGCCAAACGCATCATCGAGCAGGAACTACTGGACCCGCGCTTCAACAGCGACGACCTGATCCGTGTGGCGCAATTGGGGGACAGTGTATGCCTGTACGGCGCGGCCCTCTACGCGCGCTGGAAGATGGAAAGCGCGTTGTAGCTCGCTCTTTTTTGGCAGTACGATTGGCGGCGCGGTCTCACCTGGGACCGCGCCGTTTTTGTTTTGCCTCCCCGGTGCGGCGGCGCTGGACGCCTATCCTTTCGCCCTTATAGAAATTCAGACAAAATTCAGGAGGTTCACTTTTATGTAGTGCGACCTTCTCATACAATAGAGGTGATTACCAATGCTATTAAGGAGCCATGAGCAGATCCTACAAGATTGAGTGGGACGCGCCTGTTCATATCTCCGCAAAAACTTATGTCGTCCGATCATCTGGGGGATAGGGTCTCTATGGAAACGGCACTGCCTCTATCGACATCGCAGGATCGAGTGGTAGATGTCATTGACCGCGCGTTTCGCATCTACCGCAGCAACTTTTTCAGTTTCGTGCTTCTATTCGCGTTGGTCACCATCCCGTTTTATTTCGCGCAGGAAGCGATCGTCAGCCAGGACTTGCTCAGCGAATCCACGACGTGGGCGGAATATTACGACAAGGTTGACCAGCAAACGACAACGCTGCGGGTTTTGAGCGTGCTCAACACGCTGGTGACGGTGGTTGTCGGCTATGGATTGACGACTTACATCGCGTCCGAAGCATACATGGGGCGCAAGATTAACCCGTGGCGGGCGTTCAGGGAATGCAAAGGCCGGTTGTTCCAACTGGGGCTGGCATGGCTTAGCATGGGCTTTATATTCGGTATCAGCGCCGTGCTGGTCGTTGTGACCGGGGTACTGTGTTGGATTCCGTTCATTCTGCTGCCGGTGGTCATGTATCTGGGGCTGTCAACCTACTTTTTCCTCAACCCGGTGATGGTGTTGGAAAACGTTGGCCCCAGCTATGGCATCCGCCGGGCGGTGGAGATGGGCAAAACGCACTTTTGGCCGGTGTTTGGTCTGGTGCTGGGCCTGTGGCTCATCACCTTTGTCATCGAAGTCGCGTTCGGATCGACCACTCTGCTCCTCTCGACTGAAACGACGGACCTCTCGGCGTATTCCATCGCGTCGATAGTGCTGTCGATCGTCATTGGGCCGCTGATGCCGATCGGCCTGACGATGATGTACTATCATTACCGTATCCGGTATGAAGGGCTGGATCTGGCGCTGCAAGCGAGCGATGTGCCCAACGCGCGCCCGCGGGATTTGATGTCCCCCGACATCGAACGCAAGCTGGTGACCTCGAACGATATTGTAAACATGGTCATGCTGGTCGTTGTGTTCGTGATACTCCTTCTCGCGTTGTATTTGTTGATCGGCACGACCTTCTCAACCGTGACCCGCTACTGACCGCTGCTGCTGTGCGAGGAAATGTGCGCACGATACGCTTTTTAGCCCTGTTCGCCGCGATTGGACTGCTGTCATTGAGCCTGGGTACTGCCCAGGCTCAATCGGGCACGGTGGACGAAGTCGAGTTCTGGCAGCGCTTCCAGCAAACGGATAGCCTGCTGCAAACGGCGCTGGCGCAGACCGGCATCGCGCGCGGCGCGACGCTCGCCCAGGTCAACCAGTTGTGGCTGGGCGTGGGCAGTGTGCGCCTGATCGATGGCGCGGTCATCGACGTAAACGTGTCGTGGCTGCGCGTCTCGAACAAAAGCGAGGACGAGATCGTCCGGGTCCGGGCGCAGGTGCAGGCCATTCTCGCCTACGAATCGCAGCATCTCGTCGCGCTGGCCGATGCGCTGGCGCTGCAAGAGCAGTTGAACCGCGTCCTGCGCGATCAGGAAGCCGCACAGCCCGGCACGGGACCCTCCACTTCTTCCCGCGCATCGTCAAGTTCCGCTTCGGGCAGCTGGCTGGGACAGATCGCGCTGATTGGGCTGGCGATCGTGATCGTGGGCGTCGTCGTGGCGTATGTGCTGCGCACGGTACAGATGCAAAAAGTTACCCTCGATCTATCGCCCGACGAGGACGCGCCCGTCACCGCGCAGGAAGCCGCCGCGCGCGCCGAATCCGCGACGACCACGCAGGATTACCGCACCGCGATCCGCTATCTGTACCTTTCCGGCCTGCTGGCGCTCGATGAGCGCGGCATCATCCGCTATGACGCCTCGCTGACCAACCAGGAACACCTCGCGCAGCTGGCGGGGCAGCCCCGGCTGCGGGCGCTGTTCGAGCCGGTGGTGACGATCTTCGACCGCGTGTGGTACGGCGTGCTGCCTGCCGACGCGGCGCTGTACGACGAGTTCCGCCATGCGCTCGAACTGGTGGAGCAGCAGCGCCCATGACCCGCCTGCGCCGCCTCAAAATTACCGATATGCACCTGCTGGTCGCGGCACTGATGGCGCTGGTTGCGCTGGCTGTGTTGTTCCCCCCTTCCGGCTCGTCCGAGTCGTGGAAGCCCCTCAGCATACGGAACAGCAGCAGCGGTGGGGCGATGGTGCTGCGGATGTGGATGGAGCACCTGGGCTTCGACGTGCGCCCTCTGACGGCGGGCGAGCACCTGTCGGACGACGTGGATGCGCTGTTCATGCTCGAACCCGTGCATACCTACACGCCCAACGAGGCGCAGGTGCTGTATGACTGGGTGGCGGCAGGCCATACGCTGGTCGTCGTGGGCACCGAGGACGATGCGGTCAATTCGGTCCTGATGCCGTTCGACGTGTCGCTGACCTCGATCGAGTGGGTCGACAGCACCCTGTCGCTCGCCAGCCCGACCCTGACCACACCCCCGTTCGAGCACGTCAGCGTCAGTTATGCGAGCCCCATTTACACCACGCGCGCGGATCTGGTCGTGCACATCATGGCGGAGGGCCAGCCACTGTTCGCATCGCTGGGCGCGGGCGACGGCATGGTCTGGATCGCGGGGATGCCTGCGCCCTTCACCAACAGCGGCCTGCGCGACGAAGCCAGCGCGCGGCTGGTGGCGAATCTGCTGCTGCGGCTGCCCGAAGGCGCGACGGTCGCGTTTGACGAATCCGAGCGGGAAGTGGCCGTGCCGGAGAGCCTTGAGAGTTGGATGATCTCATCGCCCGCGGGCTGGAGCATTCTGCTGGCGGGGGCGCTGGTGATGGGCTATCTGCTGCTGCGCGGACGCCGTTTCGGGCGGATCGTCCCGGTGGAAGGGCATCAGCTCCGGCGCGAGCCGACCGAATACGTACGGGCGATGGCGAACCTGATGCGCCGCACCCGCCATCGAGGCGTGGTGCTGCACCACTACCGGGGTGAGCTGCGCCGCGTGCTGGCAAAACGTTATGTGATCGATCCGGGCCTGAGCGACGAGGCATTCGTGCGCGTGCTGGCCGAGCGCGATTCCACGCTGGATGTGGAGGCGCTGGCCGGGCTGCTGCACCGGCTCTCGGCGCAGAACGCCAGCGAGCACGATCTGGTATCCCTGGCGATGGCCGTTGACGAATGGATAGGAGAGGGACGGTGAGTGTGGAGGAGTTGCAATCGCTGGTGACGGCGCTGCGCGGCGAGGCGTCGCGCGTGCTGGTTGGCCAGGACGACGCGGTAGAGCATTTGATCATTGCGCTGTTTACGGGCGGCCACGTGCTGTTGGAAGGCGTGCCCGGCACGGCGAAAACGCTGCTGGCGAAGACGCTCGCCCACCTGATCGAAGCGGATTACGGGCGCATCCAGTTCACGCCGGACCTGATGCCGTCGGACGTGGTCGGCACGATCGTGTACGACATCCAGTCGGGCCGGTTCAACCTCAAGCGCGGGCCGATCTTCACGCAGATCCTGCTGGCGGACGAGATCAATCGCGCCCCGGCCAAAACGCAGGCCGCGCTGCTGGAAGCGATGGAAGAGCGGCAGGTCACGATCGAGGGCCAGACGCAGGCGCTGCCCTATCCGTTCATGGTGATCGCCACGCAGAACCCGGTCGAGATGGACGGCACCTACCCGCTGCCCGAGGCCCAGCTCGACCGCTTCCTGTTCAAAGTGAAGATCGATTATCTGCCGCAGGACGAGGAAGTCGAAGTGCTGCGGCGCTATCACCAGGGCTTCGACGCGCATAATCTGGCGGGCGCGGGACTGTCGCCCATGATCCGCCCGGCGAGCATCGACGCAGCCCGGCAGATGATCGCCGCCGTGCGCGTGGAAGACGGCATTTTGAGCTACATCACGGCCATCATCCGCGCCACGCGCACCAGCTCCGATCTGGCGCTGGGCGCGAGCACGCGCGCGGGCGTCGCACTGCTGCTGGCCGCCAAGACACGCGCTGCGCTCTACGGGCGCGATTACGTGTTTCCCGACGACGTGAAAGCGCTCGTGCCGCCCACACTGCGCCACCGCGTCGTGCTGCGGCCCGAAGCGGAGATCGAAGGGCTGGACCCCGACGCGGTCTTCCGCCGCCTGCTGGCCCAACTGGAGGTTCCGCGCTAGCCATGCTCACGCCCCGCTCGCTCGCCTTCGCGCTGGTGATTCCGGCGCTGCTGCTGGCCGGAACGTGGCAGCCCGCCCTGGTTCCGCTGGCGGGTGCGTACGCCGTGGGCCTGCTCGTGCTGCTGGGGCTGGATTGGCGCGGTGCGGGCGGCGCGGGGCAGTTCCGCGTGGCGCGGGAGCACGATTCCAAGCTGTCGCTCGCGGCGGAGAACCGCATCACGGTGCGCGTGACGTCGCGCGCGAAGCGTCCGGTCGCGCTGACCGTGCAGGACGAGCCGCCGCTGCCGTTCGCGGGGGAGCACGCCTCGCTCATGCACGCCGATCTGGCTCCGCTCGAAACGCACGATTTCGTCTATGCCGTGCGCCCGCTGAAGCGCGGCGATTACCGGTTCGGGGACGTGAACCTGCGCTGGAACAGCCCGCTGGGGCTGGTCGTGCGGCAGGGGCGCTATCCCGCCGCCGGACCGGTCAAGGTCTACCCGAACCTGCACGAGATCCGCAAATACGAGCTGCTGGCCCGCCGCGATCAATTGGCGGAGATGGGGCTGCACGGGGTCCGGCTGCGCGGCGAAGGCACGATGTTCGAGAGCCTGCGCGAGTATACGCCGGATGACCCCTACCGCCGCATCAACTGGAAGGCGACCGCGCGCCGCGCCCGCCCGATCAGCATGGAGTTCGAGCCGGAACGCAGCCAGCGCGTCGTGATCGCGGTGGACGTGGGGCGCATGATGCGCAGCCCGATCCACGTGCACGAGCCGGACGGCCCGGCGTGGAACATGGCGAAGGTCGATTTTGTGATCAACAGCGTGCTGCTGTTCAGCTACGTGGCGACGCTGAAGGGCGATCAGGTCGGGCTGCTGGTGTTTGCCGACCGCGTGAAGACGTTTATCCCGCCGCGTGCGGGTCCCGCGCATTTCCAGAAGCTGCTCGAAGCGATGTACGCGTTGGAAAGCGAGCCGGTCGAGGCCGATTACAGCCGGGCGCTGATGACGCTTGGCGCGCAGAACAAAAAACGCTCGCTGGTGGTGTTGTTCACCGATGTGAGCGGCGCGCGCGCCTCCGAAGCGCTGGCGCGTGTCATGCCGAGCCTGCTGCCGCGCCACCTGCCGCTGCTGGTCACCATCCGCGACCCGGCGCTGGATCAGGAAGCCGGGCAGCAGCCGTCCTCCTCCGACGGTGTATACCGGCGCATGGTGGCCGAGCAGTTGATCACCGAGCGCCGCCTGCTGCTTGAACGGCTCCAGCGCCAGGGCGTGCTGACGCTCGACGTTTCCGCCGAGCACATGACGATGGCCGTCGTCAACCGCTATTTGGAACTTAAGGCCAGATCCTTGGCGTAGGTGGCGGGGCGTCGGAAGGCCGTTCGGCCCGCTCGTAGGCGCGCATGATCTGTTCCAGGAATTCTTCGGCGCGGTGCAGGTAAAGATACTGGGCCGAGTTGGGGTCCCAGATGTCCATTTTGATCGCCATCTTGCGCGCAATATCAAGCGCGATGGGTTCCCGCCCGCTGATGCTGTCGCGGCGCTGCAAGTAGCTGAGCACCATCGCCCGGTCCTGCGCGGTCAGTTTGGAGACGTCGATGTGGTCGGGGATCGGGTCGGTGGGGCTGACGATCTGGTACCGGACCCGGAGATTCACGGTCAGATTATGCACCGACAGGTCCGGCTGTTCGCGCACGACGAGCGTGCCCGCTGCCATGTCGCCCAGCCGCTGCGACTGGCGGGACACGAACATCACGATGATGCCGATGCCGTAAAACGCGGGCAGAAAGTCGAACAGGCGCACGAGGTTGCGCACGATCAGCCCGGTGGCCGTCAGCGGCATGCCGTTGGCCTGCACCACGCGGATCTTGAACAGGCGCTTGCCGGGGGTCTGGCCGTTCCAGATCGCCTCGAAGATCAGGTGGTAGAACATGAACACCGCGAAGACCAGCAGCGTCACGAACGCGAGCGCCAGGTAGTTGTTGTCTGGCGTGTCGAACGGGATGTCCGAGATCAGCCAGAGCAGCACCAGGATCGTCACTGTGACCAGCAGATAATCGACCACGGCGGCCAGCGAGCGGCTGCCGGGTCCGGCGACTGGCGTTTCGAGTAGAACGTTTTCGGGCGTATCGATCTGAAGGCTCGGATCCAGAGACGACATAACAAAAGCCCCTACAGGTTTAAGTAGAACGGATAAGGGTATGACGGTTAATGATTTTATCAGACTTCGAGAAAAAGACTGGGACCGTCTGCAAACGCTGGTCCGGCGGCACCAGGGGCACGCCGCGCTGTCGGCGGAGGAAGTCCGCGAGCTGGGCACGCTCTATCGTGCCGCGATTTCCGATCTGGCGCAGGCCCAGCGCGACTATCCCGGCCAGCGCGTGACCGCGTTTCTGAACCAACTGCTGACCCAGACGCACGCCCTGATTTACCGCCGCGAAGCGACCGGGTTTTCCGCCATCCGGCGCGCCGTCGTTCACACGATCCCCGACGCATTCCGGCGCACGGCGATCTTCACGCTGGTCGCGTTTTTGCTGTTCTGCGCTCCGGCGCTGGTGGGCTTCCAGCTTGCCCGGCACGATCCGGCGGTGGCCGGGCCGTTGGGCCTGTCGAACGTGCGCGCCTCGCTCGAAAATCAGGCGATGTGGACCGATATCCCGGTGGAAGAACGGCCCTACGCCTCGGCATTCATCATGACGAACAACATCCGCGTGGCGCTGCTGGCCTTCGGCGGCGGGATGGCGCTGGGACTGTTCAGCGTGTATCTGCTGGCGATGAACGGGCTGATCTTCGGGGCGGTGTTCGGCCTCGCGGTGCATTACGGGCTGGGCGGCGCGCTGCTCGATTTCGTGTTTGCGCACGGCGTGCTGGAACTGAGCGTGATTTTCCTCGCGGGCGGGGCGGGGCTTCAGCTTGGTTGGGCGGTGATCAACCCCGGGCGCTATTCGCGCAAGGATGCGCTGGTGCTGGCGGCGCAGCGTGCCGCGCCCCTGGCCGTGATCGGCATCGTGATGCTGGTCGTTGCGGGAACCATCGAGGGCTTCCTGTCGCCCTCGGATGCCCCGTTTGCAATCAAAATGATGGTCGGATTGGTCAGCGGCGCGCTGTTCTACGCGTATCTGCTGCATCCCGGCCTGCGCGGTCGCCGGTCCGCGCGGACCGCATAACCTGGGCCTATCCCGTTGGCGCGGCGTTCGGCTGCAGGATCTGCACGCTGTCCAGCGCGATTACCGTTCCCTCGCTGGCGGCATTCTTGCGGCCCGTGTTGCGAATCGTGAGCGTGTGAATGCTGTACGGCAGGCCGCTGACGGCGACGGTTTGGCCGAACGTTCCGTTTTCCGCGTAGGTATCGACATCGCCCCACACCACACCGTCAACCGAAATTTCGAAGATGCCGAAGTTCGAGAACGCGACGTACTGGATGACCGCGTCCGTCCCCGCGAACACGAGTTCCACCGACGCGCCGGTATCCGCCGTGTAATGGTAACTGCCGCCCGATCCGCCCACGGACGCCATCTGGATCCAGCTGCCGGTCGTGTAGTGCAGCGACGAGCTGGCGTCCTCGTAGATGCCGGGGCCCATCACCGTCAGCCCTGGCGTTGGCGTCACGCCGAGCGTGGGCGCTGGCGTGGGCAGAATGGAGG